>JAQUAE010000115.1 GCA_028687395.1 Anaerolineales bacterium
GCCACAGGTGGGAATCTATCACCTGGCGTTGGAACGGCTTGGCGCGCCGCCGGAAGCGACGCTATTTGTGGATGATTTCATCGAGAACGTGGAAGCGGCGCGAGCATTGGGCATGCACGCCGTGCATTTCCGCGACACCCCTCAGGCGCTGGCGGATATCAACCGCCTGCTTGTTGCTGCGGGGAATCGAGCTGGATGAACTGACGATGCAACTCACCGATCTGACTTTGTGGGAGGCTGCCCAATGGGTGGCCGAGAGGAGCGTCTCGCCGTTGGAGCTGGTGCGCGCCCACCTGGAGCGCATCCAGCAGGTGGATCCCAAAATCAACGCTTACTTGATCGTGCCGGGCGAACTGGCTGAAGAAAGGGCGCGCCGGGCAGAAGCCGCGCTGCAACGCGGCGGGGCGCTGCCTCCTCTGGCCGGCTGCCCGCTGGCGTTGAAAGACCTGTACCTGACGCGCGGGGTGCGCACCACCGCCGGTTCGCGCTTCTTCCAGGAGAGCCTACCCGCTGAGGATGCTGAAGCCGTCCAGCGGCTGGGGCATGCCGGGGCTACCTTCCTAGGCAAGCTGAATATGCACGAGATTGCCCTGGGGCTGACCGGCGTAAACACGCACTTCGGCGCCTGTCGCAACCCGTGGGATACAGAGCGCATCACCGGCGGGTCGTCGAGCGGATCGGCGGCGGCTCTGGCAGCGCGGCTATGTCTGGGTTCGCTGGGCACGGACACAGGCGGTTCCATACGGGTGCCAGCGGCGTTGTGCGGCGTGGTGGGGTTAAAACCCACCTACGGGCGAGTCAGCCTGCGGGGTATCATCCCGTTGAGCTGGAACCTGGATCACGCCGGTCCGATGGCGCGCTGCGTGAAGGACGCGGCGCTGCTGCTGCAGGCGATAGCCGGCTACGACCCGCTGGACCCCACCTCGGCCGACCGCCCGGTCGGGGATTTCCTATCCGGGTTGGAACACGGGGTGAAGGGGTGGCGCATCGCCCTGGCGGAGGTCGACGGCTTCGGAGGCGTCGAGCCTGCTATTCTGGAAGCGGTGGGGCGGGCAGGGGAGACATTCGCCTCCTTGGGAGCGCATGTGGAAGCCTGCGCCTTTCCCGGGGCGCAGCAAGCCGCTCGGACGAATTCGCTGCTGGTGGTGTGCGACGCGGCGACTTATCACCGCCAGCGCCTGGAGAGTCAGGCAGAGCTGTTTGGCGAGGACGTGCGCCAGCGCCTGCAAAGCGGCGCGGGATTCAGCGCGATGGAGTACAGCCAGGCGCGCCGGCTGCAGAGCGAGTTGCGCCGCCAGTTCGAAGCTTTCTTCGCTACATATGACCTGCTGCTCACCCCCACCACAGCCGTTACCGCAGCGCCCATCCAGGGGGTGGACGCTCTGAATATGGCGCGCCAGTTGACCCGCTTCACTGCACCGTTCAACCTGACCGGCTTCCCCGCTATCTCGCTGCCCTGCGGCTTCACCTCCAGCGGGCTGCCCATCGGGATGCAACTGGTGGGAGCGCCCTGGACGGAGGCGAGGGTGTTGCGCGCCGCCTACGCCTATGAGCAAGCCACGGAGTGGCACACGCGGGCGCCTGAGCTATGAACGCTTTTCTCTTCCTGCGCGCTGTCCTCCGCCCGTTGAAGTCCTTCGACCGCACAGTGCGCCTGTTCCTGTGCGCCACGGTGATGGACGGGGTGGTATACAGCGCGTGGACGTTGTTCTTCAACTTTTACCTGCTGGGGCGGGGATTCGACCGCCAATTCCTGGGCATGGCGAACGCCATGCCTTCCCTGGGAGCCTTGCTGTTGGGCATCCCCCTGGGTATGCTCTCCGACCGCATCGGCTCGAAACGGGCGATGCTGCTGGGGGTGAGCGTCTACATCCTGAGCATGGGGCTGGAAGTGACCGTGGTCCAGCCGTCGTTGATCCTGGCGTTTGCCTTCACCGGGGGGCTGGGGAGCATGCTCTTCTTCCTCAGCCAGGCGCCGTTCATGATGAAGGTCGTCGCCGCGGAGAACCGGGCGTTGCTGTTCAGCATGAATTTTGGGCTAGTGACGCTCTCCGGCGCGGTGGGCAACCTGTTTGCCGGGCAATTGCCGGCGCTGTTTGGGAAGTGGCTGGATGTGGCGCCGCGCAGCGCCCAGGCGTACCAGGCGGTGCTGCTGGGGGCGGTCTCGTTGGGCGTATTGACTCTCATCCCGCTGAGCCTGCTGCGCGAGCCAGCCCGCTCACCTGCGAAAGAACACGACCAGCCTCGTCCCAGCCTGTGGCAGGTACTGCTCCACCCGCGCACCCTCAAGCTGGCCCTGCCTAACCTGTTGCTTGGGCTGGGGGCAGGTATACTGATGCCCTATTTCAACGTATTCTTCCTGGATCGCTTTGCCCTCCCGGACGCCAAGCTGGGCATGCTCTTCAGCGCGGCGTCCCTGATGACCGGCCTGGGATCGGTGATCGGGCCGCGCCTGGTGGGCAGGCTGGGCGGCAAGATCCGCACGGTGGTGTACACCCAAAGCGCCAGTCTGGTTTTCCTGCTGTTCATCGGATTCACCCCCTGGTTGTGGTTCGTCTCGCTTAGCTACTTGCTGCGCAGCGTGCTGATGAACCTGACGGTGCCGCTCTTCCACGCCTTTGCACTCGAGCAGGTGGATGAGCGCCGTCAGGGAGCGTTGAACAGTGTGCTGGAGCTCGCCTGGCAGGTGGGGTGGACGGTCGGGCCGTATACCTCTGGGGTGATTCAGCAAGCCTATGGATTCTCGCCGCTGTTCATCATCACTGCGGTGACCTATGCCCTGGCGATCGTCTTCACCTGGGTATTCTTCGCCAGCAGCGACCGTGAGGAGGAGCGCCTGGTTGCGGCGGCAGCCTGATCGAGTCTGAAGCCCATGCCGGGAAGCGGGCTGGGGCATTTCTTAGCACAGGGAGGTAGGGTGAGATGAAAGGGTTGGCTTTCGTGTTGGGTGGGGGTGGGGCGCGCGGCGCCCTGCAGGTAGGCGCGTTACGCGCCTTGCTGGAAGCCGGTGAGCGCCCGGAGATGCTGGTGGGCACCTCGATCGGGGCGGTCAACTCAGCCTTCATGGCGCTGCATGGCGCCCACCTGGAATCGGTGAGCGAGCTGGAGGCAGCCTGGTTGGACACACCCAAGGCGAACCTGCTACCGCCCAATTACCTGTGGCTGACCGTGCGAGCCCTTTTCCGGCGCCGGACGGAGACCTTCGGGCACCGGCTGCGGGCGTTTTTCGTCGAGCATGGCATCTCGCCAGAGCTGCGCTTCGGCGAGCTGAGCGGTGTGCGCCTGTACATCGTCGCCGCAGACCTGAACAACCACCGCCCGGTGATCTACGGTCAAAACCCCGACGAGCTGGTGTTGGAAGCGTTGCTGGCTTCTACGGCCCTGCCGCCCTGGGTGCCGCCGATCCAGAAGGAGGGGGAGTACCTGATGGATGGCGGCGCGGTGAGCCCGCTGCCCATCGAGCCGGCCCTGCGCATGGGCGCCCGGCGCGTCGTCGCCCTGGACATCACCGACCCGCGGCCGACGCCAGCGAGTAAACAAGATTTTGGCGTCTTCATCAGCCGGTTGATCTTCACCGTGGAGCTGCGCCAGATCGAAACCGAGATTGCTCTGGCGGAGGCGCGCGGGGTACGCGTGCAGCGCATCGCCATGCGCGCCGAGCAGCCCACACCCCTGTGGGACTTCGCAGGCTCGCGCCGGTTGATCGAGCTCGGATACCAGATTGCGCAGGAGAGCCTGGCGGCTGCTCAACCGGTGGGCCTAGCCGGTTGGCTGAGGCTGCTGCTCAGCCGCCTGCACGGCGAGCCTGCCTCCCGGTAACCCCGCGCCAGCCGCCTCTCCACCTCCAAATCTATCGAGTAGAGGTGCTCCGGGGAGGGCCGGGCGTAACCCAGAGGGCGCTTGAGGACGTATAATAGTAACCACCTGATTGCATCATAGCTTTTACCTCACATAGGTTGGTAATCGTTACGCTGGCGGGCAGGAAACGCGCTGGGTTCGCTCGCCGGCGCCGCCGAGAGGCGAGAAAGGGGTATGGCGATGCAAACCGTGGTCCTCGTCTTGATTGGGGCATACTTGCTCGGGTCGCTGCCCACTGCGTTGTTGGTATCGCGAGCGGTGGCAGGGGAGGACATTCGTGAAATCGGTGACGGCAACATGGGGGCGCGCAACGTCGCGCGCACGCTGGGGTGGGGGCCGGGAGCCTTCGTCGCAACGGTGGATTTTTGCAAGGGCGCCCTGGCGGTGATCATTGCCTGGGGGTTCGACCTGGGGGTGGGCTGGCAACTGGCAGCCGGCGCCTGCGCCGTGCTGGGCCACGACTTTCCCATCTGGGCGCGGCTGCGCGGCGGCCAGGGCATGGCTGCCATCCTGGGGATGTTGTTCATCCTGCTGCCCTGGGAAACGGTCTGGGGGTTGCTCGCCTTCGGGGCGGTCTACCTGGTGTCCCATCACTTCGATTTCAGCGCCGGGATGGGTTTGGGCTTGCTGGCGGCGCTGACCTGGCTGAACCATCAGCCGGGCGTGCTACTGGCTTTCGCGGTGGGTCTCTTCATATCCATCCCGGCCAAGAAGGCGCTGGACTGGCCGCGGCGGAGGCGGCTGCGCCGCCTCGCTGCGCGCGAACACCTGGAGGAGGCGCCCCCCGCGCTGCTGGGTGAGGAGAACGGCGCGAATGGCTACTCCAACCAGAAGGCTTCTCACCCCTGAGCGTGTAATTAAACCTCAGATTTAAATGCCCGCTGGGCGGTTAGTGCACCGGCAGCGCTTCTTCGCTATATACCGCCATGTTCCACTTGCGGTATTGTGGCAGGCGGCCGCGCACGGCATCATCGAACAGGGCGCGCAACTGGGCGGCGATGGGCCCCATGGCCCCATCCCCAATCGGGCGATGGTCGACCTTGGTGATGGCCACGATCTGCGCCGCCGAGCCGGTCATGAACAGCTCTTCACTCAGGTAAATCTCGGTGCGATCGACCGGGCGTTCGATCACCTTGATCCCCAGCTCTTTCTGAGCCAGCTCGATCACCGTCCGGCGGGTGATGCCTTCCAGGATGTTATCGGTGATGGGGGGCGTAATCAGCTCCTGGTTGCGCACCAGGAAGACGTTCATGGCGCTGCCCTCGGAGACGTGCCCTTCCTGGGTGAGCACCAGGGCGTCGTCGAAGCCGGAGCGAGCGGCGTCAGTCTTGATCAGAGCCGAGTTGGCATACGCCCCACTGACCTTGCCGCGCGCCGGAATGGTGTTGTCGTCCACCCTGCGCCAGGAAGAGATGGTGACGTGGGCGCTGGTGTCGTTGGCGATGTACTTTTCGAAGGGCAGGGCGACGATGGTCACATCGTCGTGAAGGTTGTGCAGGCGGACGCCGATCGCTTCGTCGGACTTATACGCAAGGGGACGGATGTAGATGTCGCACTGGTAACCATCCACCCTGAGCAGGTCGACCAGGATTCGGGACAGGCTCTCGGGTGTGTGGTCGATCTCCATCAACATCAAGCGTGCAGATTGCAGGAAACGGCGGAAGTGGTCTATGGGACGGAAGATGTAGAGCTGCTCCTCGTCCGCGTTCCAATACCCGCGGATCCCTGCAAACACTGCAGTGCCGTAATTGAATGCATGGGTGAGCACACCCACTTTAGCCTCTGCGTACGGCACGATCTTACCCTTGAAGTAAGCGTTCTTGGGAAGCTCCACGACTTAACCTCCATAAATGAACGAGTGGAATCGCATCCTTCGTACTCCGCATTATAAACCAATTACTGTTTGCGGGCAGATGCACAGCGAAGGGGTTTTCTTATTATTGTGGTGGGTGTATACTGCTCATCTGGATTTAGCTCGAAACCGGGTTATCCGAGCACGCAATTAATTGTCAAAAATTATCAGGATAAGGAGGAGTCCTCATTATGAAACGCGCCGTCAGTATCAGCATCGGATCGTCGAAACGCGACAAGGCCGTGGTCATCGAGCTGCTTGGGGAGCAGGTTAGCATCGAGCGCATCGGCACGGATGGGGACATGGAAAAAGCCGCCCGCATGTATCAGGAACTCGACGGTCAGGTGGATGCCTTCGGGGTGGGCGGCGCCGACCTGGGCGTGATGGTCGCTGACCAGTGGTACCCGCTGTACTCGGTGCAGCCGATGGTGCGCTTCGTCAAGCGCACGCCGCTGGTGGACGGGGCGGGTTTGAAGAACACGCTGGAGAATGGTCTGGCGCCCTTCATCCAGGAGAAGGTCGGGGATTACGTGGAGAAGATGGGCAAGCGGGCTTTTGTCACCCTCGGCGTTGATCGTTGGGGGATGAGCAAATCGTTTATCGACGCCGGCTACGAGATGGT
>JAQUAE010000116.1 GCA_028687395.1 Anaerolineales bacterium
GGGGTATCGCGAGCAATATTCAACCCGGCAGGGCCATCGATGGCTGTGTCGATTTGATACCCCTCGTAAGCCAATCCACGTCGCAGGAACTTAAGGATCGCCTCGTCATCCTCGATGATCAGTATTCGCGCGCTCATAGAAGGCCTCCTACCTATCGGTTAAACTATACCATATCCCGCATAAAGGCGTGAGCGATGCTTCCAAGCGACCAGCCGGCCAGGATTATCAAGAACAGGCTGCTCGCAGCGCTCGCACGTTTTCGGCCACGCTGCTGTGCTTGTTGAAAATCGCTGAGCCTGCCACCAGAATGGTTGCTCCGGCCTGCGCTGCCAGCGGGGCAGTCTCAGGTGTGATCCCGCCATCGACCTCCAGCTCCACCGCAGTCAGGTTGTGCTCGTCCAGCATGCGGCGTAAACGGGCGACCTTATCGGTGCAGGTGGAAATGTAACTCTGCTCACCGAACCCCGGATTGACCGACATAACCAGCACCTGGTCCACATAGGGCAGGATCTCTTCGAGGGTGGAGATGGGCGTCGCCGGATTCAAGGTTACCCCCGCCTGGATGCCCGCTTCCTTAACACGTTGAATCGTGCGGTGCAAGTGAGGGCAGGTTTCGACGTGCACGGTTAGGATATCCGACCCGGCGCGCACGTACTCGTCCAGCAGGGGATCGGGGTTCTCCACCATCAAGTGCACGTCGAGCGGTGTGCCGGCCTGCCGGGCGATTGGGCTCAGGGCGGCAATCACCGGGACGCCAAAGGTCAGGTTGGGTACAAAGCGCCCATCCATCACATCGATATGGAGGTAATCCACGCCTGCCGCGATGGCTTCGTTGACTTGCTCGCCCAGGCGCGCCAGGTCCGCCGCCAGGATGGAAGGCGCGATCTTGATCCTCACGGCCGCGCCTCCAAGATGCGAATGCCCTCCTCACCCGCCACGATCACCTGGCTCGCCATGCCCAGAAACAAGCCGTGTTCCACGATTCCCGGCCGGTAGGCCAGTTGTTGCGCCAGTTGGTAAGCGTCGGGGATGCCGTCCTCGAACCAGCAGCGCGCCAGGTAATTGCCATTATCTGTCACGATCGGCGCGCCATCCTCTTCCAACCACAATTCCGCCCGGCAGCCCAGCGAGCCCAGCCAGCGAATGTGCGCCGTCGCCTCGAATTTGATGATTTCGACCGGCAACGCCCCCTTCGTCCCCAGGCGAGGGACGAGCTTCGACTCGTCGACGATCACCACGAAGCGCCGGGCGTGCACTTCGACCACCTTCTCGCGCAACAAAGCCCGCCCCAAGCCCTTAATCAGGTCCAACTGCGCGTCCACCTCGTCAGCCCCATCCACTGCCAGGTCGATAGCCGGGTGCTCGCCAAGCGCCCCCAAAGGAATGCCGAGGCCGCACGCCTGGCGGGCAACCACCTCCGAGGTGGGGATGCCGACCACATTGCGCAACCGACCCGAGGCGATTTTTTCGCCCAATAAATCGACGAAACAAGCCGTTGTCGAGCCGCTGCCGATCCCTAAAACCATGTCGCTCTCGACGAATTCCAATGCTTTTTGTGCAGCCAGTTGTTTCAGGTTCATTCCACCTCGGTTACTTCAATGTCAACAGAAATGTCACCAGGTCGTTGATTTCCCCCTCAGTCAAGTCCTCGGCGTATTTGGCGTACATCACCCCGGCGATATAATCTTCCACGATGTAAGCATCCGGGTCCAGGATCGACTGGCGCAGATACTGCTCGGCGCTCATTCCCGGCTGGCGAGAGGCGGCCAGGCCGGCCACGCCTGCCAACGAAGGCCCTACCAGGTTCATGCCGGGCTCGAGCGAGTGACAGGTGACGCATCCGGGCGCCAGGTTGGGACCGAGCATCGATTTTTCGAATAGGGATCGACCGCCTGGCGTACTGGGTTGGTTCTGACCGGCGCAACCTGCCAGCCATCCACTGAGTATCGCCAGGCACAATATTGCACCCTTTATACTTTTCATCTTCTCCATTCCCACACAGCCACGCTCCAGGGCATGCTTTGGAACTCTAACCGTGAAAATTATAGCGCAAAACAACCCCCCGCGCTGCGCACCGAGGCGCGTTACCAGCCGGGAGGCACATCAGCGTTACCCGCCCTCTCCTACATCCACTCCCCTCTCTCACCTCATGAGGCGCAAGCCCGCGGGGAGGGCGATAGTAGAAATGGCAGGAGGGTATTTGCCTGCCAGACGCACGCAAATACCCCACACCATTTCATCCATGGTCACAATGCGGATGAATGGGACCTTGATTTGAGGTCAGTGCCAGACACTATTGAATCTCGACCACTGCCCCGGCCGCTTCGAGCTTGGCCTTGGCGTCCGCAGCAGCTTCCTTGCTGACAGCTTCCAGAACCTTGGAACCAGCGGTCTCGGCGACCTCTTTGGCTTCCTTGAGTCCCAAGTTGGTGAACTGGCGGATGGTCTTGATCACCTCGATCTTCTTGGGTCCGGCGTCTTTGAGCACCACGGTGAATTCGGTCTTCTCCTCGGCAACTTCGGCAGCGCCTGCGCCGCCAGCGCCAGCCGCGGGAGCAGCCGCTGCCACAGCTACCGGCGCGGCCGCCGAGACGCCCCAGGTCTCCTCCAGCTTCTTCACCAACTCGGCCACTTCCAACACGCTCAATTTGCCAAGTTCAGTCACGAGCCTATCGATACTAGCCATTTTCTTACTCCTGATAATTTAATTTCTAACTTAAGCACTTGGTGAGTTGTCACCAATGATTTGCCGTTATTGGCGTCATTACGACGCTGGAGCAGGCGCGTTCTTATCTACGTAAGCCTGCAACACGGAAGCCAATTGCCTGGCCGGTTCGGCCAGCGTGCGCACAAGTTGGCTGGCTGGGGTAATGAGCAACCCCAAGAAGCGCGCTTGCATCACAGCCAGAGGTGGCAAGTCCGCCAACGACTGGACGCTTTCCGCACGGATAGGTTCCTTATCCAGATATCCGCCCTTGATCTTCAGAGACTCGTTGGCGCGGGCAAAATCAGCCATGATCTTTGCCAGCACAGGGGGATCCTTGAAAGCAAAGCTGATGGCAGTCGAGCCTTCGAAAAAGCCCTCCGGGATGGGAAAGCCCTCCGCCTCGAAAGCCCGCTTGCCCAGGGTGTTCTTCACCACGTGGAATTCGCCGCCCGCTTCGCGTACCTTGTTGCGCAGATCGTCGATGTCCTTCATGGTCAAGCCTGTGTATTCCGCCAGGAACAACGCCTGGCTGTCGCTCGCCCACTTCTTATACAGGTCGATGACTTCGTTCTTGCGTTTCTTTGTGATAGCCAATGGTTCTCACCTCCTTTCGTTAAAAAATCTTTGCCTGCAGCATCGCCCAGGCAAAGATCCTCTTCCCACCTTCGTGGGAGTTCTGTCGAGAGTCTTGTTCACCTGGGCAGGAGATTAAGCTGCGAGATTTCGCTGTGCAGCGCCTGCTGTCACCGGCGAGTGTTATTCTTTAGCAGTAGTTTACTCGCGCACCGCCAGCGTCTGAGCTTGAGCCGGGTCCACTTTGATCCCCGGCCCCATCGTTGAGGTCAGCGTGATGCGGCGGATGTATACGCCTTTCGTCGACGCCGGGCGGGCTTTGCGCACCGCTTCCATCAACGCAGAGAAGTTTTCGAACAGTTGTTTATACTCGAAGGACACCTTTCCGATGGGGACGTGCAGGTTTGCAGTCTTATCCACGCGAAATTCCACGCGCCCAGCCTTGGCTTCCTCAATTACGCGGGGCAGGTCCTCTGCGGGGACTACCGTGCCTGCTTTCGGGTTGGGCATCAGGCCGCGCGGCCCGAGCACCTTGCCTAGGCGGCCCACCTGGCCCATCATGTCCTGCGTGGCAATGGCGACGTCGAAGTCCGTCCACCCGCCCTGAATCTTAGCTATGGTTTCATTATCGTCGGCGACAACATCGGCGCCAGCGTTGCGCGCCAGCATTGCGCCCTCGCCTTGAGCGAAGACCAGGACGCGCACCGATTTGCCCAGGCCATGGGGCAAAACCACCACATCGCGCACCTGCTGGTCAGCATGGCGCGGGTCAACGCCGAGGCGAATGTGCACCTCGACGGTGCCATCGAACTTGGTAATCGAGGTCTCCTTGACCAGCGCGACCGCCTCCTCCGAGGAATAGGCCTTGTCTGGATCTACCTTGGCTGCAGCAGCCAGATACTTCTTACCGTGTTTAGTCATTCCATACTCCTTCGTGGTGCTAACGGGCAGGTGATTCTGCCCTCCCACCGACTAATCAATCAACGATTTGAATACCCATATTGCGGGCAGTGCCTTCGATCTGGCGCATGGCGCCCTCAAGGTCCACTGCATTCAGATCCTTCATCTTGAGCTCGGCGATCTCGCGAACCTGGGCGCGGCTGACCTTACCCATCTTTTCCCGCGGGGCATTGGCCGAGCCTTTATCCACGCCAGCAGCTTTCTTCAAAAGAATCGAAGTGGGCGGTGTCTTCAGGATGAAGGTGAAGGAGCCATCCATGTAGATGCTGATCTCAGCCGGGATGATTTCCCCTGCCCGGTTCGCAGTGCGGGCGTTGTATTCCTTACAGAACGCCATCAGGTTGATGCCATGCCCGGCCAGGGCAGGGCCGATGGGTGGCGCCGGGTTGGCTTTACCGGCCTGTATCTGTAAGCGTACGATGGTTTTGAGTTTCTTTGCCACTTTCAAATCTCCTTTGTGGTAATAACGGGTGGAAGAACACCCTCCCACCTTCTCAAGGCTGGTTCTTCAGCCTCATATCTTCTCGACCTGCAAGAAGTCCAGCTCCACTGGCGTCTCGCGGCCGAAGAAATTGACCATGACGCGCACCTTTGCCCGTTCCATATCGATCTCGGACACCGTGCCGCGAAAGTCGTTGAAGGGACCATCCACGATGCGCACCCGCTCACCCGACTTGAAGGTGACCTTGATGCGCGGCGCTTCGGCTTCCATGCGCTTGACGATCTGAGCGACCTCCTCTGGCCGGAGAGGAGTGGGGTTGTTGCCCATGCCCACGAAACCGGTGACGCCGGGCGTGTTGCGCACGACGTACCAGGACTCCTCGCTCAGGATCATGTTAACCAGAATATAGCCGGGGAAGACCCTGCGCTCGATGGTGCGCCGCTTGCCCTCTTTCACCTCGATCTCCTCTTCGGTAGGGACAACGACGTCGAAGATCTTATCTTTCATTCCCATGGTCTCGATGCGTTGTTCGAGGTTGTAGCGCACCTTGTTCTCGTAGCCGGAATAGCAATGCACCACGTACCAGGCGCGGCCGTCCTCAGCTTCCGCGGGCGCTTCCTGTTCGAAGGTGAATTCGGCCTCCAGGTCTGAACCCAGGTCGGCTAATGGCAAACCGGCATCTTCCGGCTCATCCACTACTGGGCTGGAGTCCGTTGGTTCGATGGGTGGTTCTTCAATAAACAAGCTCATCTTCCTAATTCCATCTGGCTGTCCTGGCCTGGGCGCTCTTCTCAGCAGGATGAAACCATCATCCCAGGATCAAGGCGAATAGCTGCGAGAAGACAAAATCCAGGAATCCAAGGAGCGCACTCATACTGGCAACAACGATAAGGACCACTATGGTTAAGTTGGTCGCTTCCCGACGCGTCGGCCAGGTCACTTTGCGCAACTCGCCAATCGTCTCCCGAAAGACGCGTTTGATGGTGCCGCCTTGCCGACGCTCGCTGCTTTTTTCGACCTTCGCCACGATTGCCTCCTCGAGTACTGTACCCTGTCCTACTGCCCGCTAGCCGAGGCGGGCACATAGACGCCATTCCTTACGGACAAAACGCCGCCATGGGAGACGGCGTTGGGGTGTTCATCAGGCAGGCCAGGCAGGAATTGAACCCACAACCGCTCGTTTTGGAGACGAGTGCTCTACCGGATTGAGCTACTGGCCTGCGATTCAGGCATCGGGCGCCTGGCTCCTAGCGGGCGATCCCGCCATGGCTGAGGCGAGCCGAATGCCTTATTTGGTCTCACGATGCAGCGTGTGCTTCCTGCATCGCCGGCAATACTTGTTTAATTCGATGCGTCCAGCATCGTTGCGGCGGTTTTTCTCCGTCGTGTAATTTCTCTCCTTACAGTCGGTGCAGGCCAAGGTGATCACCGGGCGCACGTCTTTTTTCGATGCCATAACAATCTCTCAAACACTACCCTTGTGCAGGGTAACTCCTTCCAGGCTGGGTTATTCCAAAATCTTAGTGATGACACCCGCGCCGACGGTCAAACCGCCTTCACGAATGGCGAACTTCGAACCCTGTTCCAATGCCACCGGCACGATCAACTGCACTTCCAGGTTCACCCGGTCCCCTGGCATCACCA
>JAQUAE010000117.1 GCA_028687395.1 Anaerolineales bacterium
GTCCATCACCGCCCGCATTAACTGTTCCTGGTAAACCGGGTAGCCGTAGGTCTCCTTGAAGATCGGCTCCAGCGCCGGGTGTGTGTATTCCACCGCCTCCTGGCCATGCATGCGCCGGATGTAACCCGGAATCGAATCCATCGGCCCTGGGCGGAAAAGCGCCACCATGGCGATCACGTTGGCCAGCTCCTTGGGCTTCATCTGCATCAGGTAGCGGCGCATCCCCGCCCCTTCCACCTGGAAGACGCCCGCCGTGTCGCCCCGCCCAAGCAGCTCGTAGGTCGCCGGGTCGTCCGTGGAGATGTTCCCCAGATGCAGGCGCACGTTGTAACGTTGCTGGATCATGTCGCAGGCCCGCGCCATGATCGTCAGCGTCGCCAGCCCCAGGAAGTCCACCTTGAGCAAGCCCAGCGATTCGAGCACCGACATCTCGAACTGCGTCACGATCTTGACCGGCGATTCCTCCGCCGTGCTGCCCGTCGGGCGGTGCAGCGGGATGTACTCGATCACCGGTTGGTCGGTGATGATCACCCCCGCCGCGTGCGTGCCCGCGTTGCGCACCACCCCCTCCATCTTGCAAGCCGTGTCGATCAGCTCCCTCAGGTAATCGGTGCTGTCGTACAGCTCCTTGAATTCCTTGATCTCCTCCAGCGCCTGGGAGATGCTCATCGGCTTTCCGGGGATGTTCGGGATCAGCTTGGCGACGCGGTCGATCTCCGTTAATGGGATGTCCATCACCCGCCCCACATCGCGAATCGCCGCTCGCGCCCCCAGCGTTCCGAAGGTGATGATCTGCGCCACCTTGTCCTCGCCGTACTTGCGCGTGGCGTACTCCATCATCTCCGCCCTGCGGTCGTCGCGAAAGTCCAGGTCGATGTCCGGCATCGAAATACGCCCCGGGTTCAAAAAGCGCTCGAAGATCAGCCCGTGCTGAATCGGGTCCACCAGCGTGATGTCCAGGCCGTAGGCTACGATCGAGGCCGCCGCCGAGCCGCGGGCGTTGTACCAGATGCCCTGCTGCCGGGCGTAGCGGCACAGGTCCCACACGATGAGGAAGTAGGCGTCGAACCCCATCTTGTGGATCACCCCCAGCTCGTAATCCAACCTCTGGCGCACATCCGCATGCTCTGACCGCTCGCCGTAGCGCCGCTTCAAGCCCGCCTCGCACAGTTCGTGCAGGTAGCTCTCCGCGCTGTACCCCTCCGGCACGTCGAAGTGCGGCAGCCGGTAGCCATCGAAATCCAGGTTCACCTCGCAGCGCTCGGCGATGAGCAGCGTATTGCCAAGCGCTTCCGGCGTCTCGCTGAACAGCCTCGCCATCTCCTCCGGGCTGCGTAAGTAGTAGCTGTTGTCCGTCATGCGCATCCGATTCGGGTCGGTCAGCACGCTGCCGGTTTGGATCGCCAGCATGATGTCCTGCAAGCGGGCGTCTTCGGGCTCGATGTAGTGCACGTCGTTGGTGGCGATGTACCGCGCCTGGTAACGCGCGCCCATCTCCAGCAGTTGCTGATTCACCATCGTCAGTTCGGGTATGTTATGCCGTTGCAGCTCCAGGAAGAAGTTCTGCGGCCCGAACACTTCATAATACCAGTCCAGCTTGCGCCGCGCTTCGTCCGGTCGCCCCTGGGCGATCAGCCGCGGCACCTCCCCCGACATGCAGCCTGTGGTGCAGATCAGCCCCTCGGCGTGTTCCTCCAGGAACCCGGCGTCGATGCGCGGGGTGTAGTAGAAGCCCTCCAGTTGGGCCGCGCTGGCGATCTTCAACAGGTTGCGGTATCCAGTGTCGTTCTCCGCCAGCAAGAGCAGGTGCGCTGCCCGCTTGTCCTCATGCGGGTCTCGGTCGCGCATCGAGCGCGGCGCCAAATACGCCTCCAAACCGATGATCGGCTTGATTCCGCTGGCTTGCGCCGCCTTATAAAAGTCGATCACCCCGAACATCGTGCCGTGATCGGTCAGCGCCAGCGATTTCATCCCCATCTCCCCGGCGCGCTGCACTAGCTTCTTGATGTTGCTGAAACCATCGAGAAGCGAGTATTCGGAGTGGACGTGCAGGTGCACAAATGTCATCGAGTTGTCATTACGGGTAAGTCGTCCTGCGCAGGGCAGGCTTCGTTTCCACCTGGCTACGGCCTGCTCCACTCCCAACCTTCATTTCGGCCAGCCGGCTTCCACTCTGAGGAATTATAGCACGCCAGCATTAAATCCCCCCACGGCTGGCTTAAAATATTGCCCTACCGCTACCCATGCTCCCCCTCCTGAGCCCTTCACCACCCCCTCCCGCTCACTTGCGCCCGAAATCCGCTGGTATCTCGCCCCACGCTTCCGTGTCCCAGGCTAATACCGGGTTCGGTGCGTCGTTCTCCCGCAGCCAGGCCTCCGCACGCGCGATCCGGTCGAAGAGCTTGCGGTTGCTCCTATCCGGCGCCAATTTTGTCTTGCACTGCTTGCGCTTCACCCACCCGCGCGCAATTTTCGAATCGCTGTACACCGGGTCCGGGATTCCCTTGCGCTTGAGCAATATCAAGGCCTGCACCAGCGCCAGGAACTCGCCGATGTTGTTCGTCCCATTCTCGAACGGCCCCTCCCGGAACACCTCCCGTCGCGTCGGGTTATGCACGCAGCGGTATTCCAGCCGGCCGGGGTTGCCGCTGCACGCCGCGTCCACCGAGTAGCTCTCCCGCAGCGGCTGCGCCGCCTGCTTGCCCCTCCCCGCCCCCTGCGTCCCGGCTGAAATTACCACCCCGCCCGCCGCCATTGCCTTTTGGAAGCGCGCGTAGCCCATGCGAAACGCCGCCTGCGCTTCCGCCCGGCTGGCGAAGGCGCGGTAGCGCGCCCCGGGGTAACCGCTCACCTGCTGCGCGCACTCCTCCCAGGTCGTGAACACCCCCACCTGGCGCCCTGCCCATACCACGTAATATTTAACCTGCTTCTTCATGCTCGCCTGCGCTCCACCTGTCGTCTCAGCCGTTCATCCCGGGAAGGGAAGACCCCGTATGTTCACACCACCCGCGTCGCCTCCCGCCATGCACCGCCGCTTGTACTCGCTCAAGAAGGGTGATGTCTGCCCGAATTGTATCATCCCCCTTGCCGCCTTCCTTGCAGCTTATCGCTTGCGTCCCAGGTACAGCCCATATCCCAGGTACGTGAACAGCTCCTTCGGCAGCTTGCTGCGCTCCTTCATGTATCTCCTGAACGCCGGGTTGCGCGCATACAACGCTAACACTCGCCAGATCATCCGCCGCATGTCCGCCCACCTGTAGCGCTTCACCTGGCTGGCTTCCACTATCCAATTCATGCGTCTCGGCTGCGCCAGTAACGCTTGCAACCCATTTCTCTCCAGCAGCGCCGCCCAGTCTTGCGCGGTGGGGATGGGCTCCTCGATCTCCCAGGTGCGTCGGGTGAATTCCACCAGCACCTCCGGCGCCAGCGCCTGTAACCAGGTCTCCTCGTTCAACGCCACCCGGCCCCCCGCTTTGACCACCCGGGCATACTCCGCCACCGCCTGATCCCTTCCCACCACGAACGTGGTGACCGACTCGCTCAGCATCAGGTCGAATCGCTCCCCCTCGAAGGGCAACCTGCCCGCCTCTGCCTGCAGGAAGCGCACCTGCTCCTCGACCCGCTCCCGCTGCGCCCGCTCCCTCGCTTGCTGGAGCATCGCCTCTGAGCGGTCCACCCCGACCACTCTGCAGCCGAACCGTTTCACCAGCAGGCAGGCTGTCGCCCCCACCCCGCAGCCCACCTCCAGCACATCCTGGCCCTCCTTTAGCTGGCCCGCCTCGATCAGCTCCAGTGTGGCTGCCAGCCCGCCCATGTGCTTGGTCGTCCCCATGGTCGCCTGCAGGTCGAAATACCTGAATGCCGGTTCAGTTTTTTCTTCCATATCCATACCTCTGCTCTCGCTTCAATATGCCGCACCTCATTTCATCTCCCTGTGCAGCCCCGCCTCCAGATACTTGATCATCGCCCGCGTCGCCACCCCATCCAGCCCGGCGCGCCCCAGGCGGGCAACCACTTCCGGGATGCGGTCGTAGAAGGTTTCCTTCCCCAGCATCACTTCCATCAGCATGAACATCATCAACCCCGGGCTCTTCGGGCGCGGGTCCACCGCCACGTTCACGCACGCCGGCTTACCCGCCTGCAGCGCTCGCACCAGCGCCGGCCGGATGTCCTCGGCCTGCTCGACGTACTCGCCGTGCCCCCCCAGCGCCTCCACCACGCGGTCGTAGCGCACCACCCCCAACTGGTGACCGGCCTCCCCGCGCTTGCCGAAGAACTCCGTTTGCATGTCGCGCGTCATCCCCCAGCCGCCGTCGTTGTGCACCACCACGACCAGCGAGATGCTGTAGCGCATCGCCGTCTCCATCTCCATCGCCCCATACCCGAACGAGCCATCCCCGGTGTGCAGGATCACCTGGCGCTCCGGGTGCGCCCGCTTGAGCGCCAGCGCCTGTGGCACCCCAGCGCCAATCGCTTCCAGCTCTCCCAGCGTCGAAATCAGCACGCCGCCCCCCGCGTGCGCCTTCACCCCCATTAACGCCCACAGGATCGAATTCGCTCCATCCAGCACCAGCAGCGAATCATCCGTCCGCGCCGCTTCCAGCTCCTGCACTAGGCGCATCGGGTGGATGCGCGCCCCCTCCCCCTCCGCCAGCTTGAGCAGCTCCCGCTCGAAGCGCTGGCTTTGCCCGCGCAGCCGCTCCCGCCAGCCGTCCAACGGCTTCATCTTCACTGGAAGCTCGTTGAAGGCCTGCAGCGTGGCTTTCAAATCCCCCACGATGCCCAGGTCCACCCGCCGGTTGGCCCCCATCCCCTCGCCCTGGATGTCGATCTGCACCAGCTTCTGCCGGGGACTGATGAAGGGCGGCTGCCCGAACCCCATCAGGAAATTGATCCGCGTTCCCAGCACCAGGATCAGGTCTGCCTGGCTGATCGCCTGCATGGCCGGGCGGCCAGCGCCCATGCTGCCCCACCCGAAGATCGCCTCCTCCGGGAAGGGCATCGCCAGCGCGCCCGTAGTCAGCAGCAGGGGCACGCCGGTCTTCTCCACGAAGGCTTGCAGCTCCGCCGCTGCTCGCGACCACAGCGCCCCGCTCCCCGCAATCGCCAGCGGGCGCCGGGCCCCCTCCAGCAGCCGCCCCAGCGCCTCCAGCGCCCCCGGCTCGCCGCACGGTCGCAGGCGTTCCGGCTTTTCCACCCGCCTCACCTCGCCTGGCATCGCCTTGGTTTCCATCACGTCGTAAGGAATTTCCACGTACGCCGGCCCAGGCTGGCCACGCATCGCCTGGCGGAACGCCGCGGCGATGTATTCCGGGATGCGCCGCACGTCGTAGCAGCCCCGCGCCCACTTGGTGAACGGGCGCACCACCGCCAACTGCTCCATGTCCTGCGGGAAGCCCTTGTCCCGCTTCTTCAGCGTGTTCACCCCCGCGATCACCACCAGCGGCGTCCCGGCGAAGTACGCCTGGGCGATGCCCGTCAGGGCGTTGGTCAGCTCCGGCCCGCCCGCCAGCAAAGCCACGCCCGGCGTCCGCTGGGTGAAGCTCAGCGCTTGAGCCATGTACACTGCCGAAGCCTCGTGCCGGGTGGAGATCAGGTCCAGCCCTTCCCGCTCCGCGGCGTCGTACACCGAGAGGATCTGGTGCCCCGGTAGCGAAAAAACCTGCTTCACCCCGAATTGGCGCAATGTCCGCGCCACCCATCCACCACCGTAGATGCTCATCTTGCGCTCCTTCCTGGCAACTCTCGCCTCTGCGCCTGCAACCGCTCCCCATCCACCTAAAAGTTCATGCTAGAAGTATCCTTTGGAATCCTGCTCCATGCGAGCCTCTCCTGGTTTGCCCTTCGCCTGACTCAGCCGCCGTCCGTCCCCCGCCAACCCGCGCCGCGCAGCACCCTCCCCGGCAGTGCTCCGCTGTGCTCCCCCTCCTCCACCACCACCTCCCCGTTCACCAGCACGTAATCGATGCCTTCCGGGTAATCGTGCGGGTAGTTCTCGAAGGGATAGCTGTGCGGGAAGAGGTTCGTCGCCCGGTCGTGCACCCGTTCCAGGTCGAAGACCACCAGGTCCGCCCACATCCCCGGTCGTACCGCGCCGCGCTCCGCCAGCCCAAAGCGCTGCGCCGGGAAGGAGGTCATCTTGCGGATCGCTTCCTGCAGCGTGAGCACGGCCTGCTCGCGCACGTAACGCTCCAAAATACCCGGGTATTCCCCATAACTGCACGGCGAGTAGGGCGGCGGGTCATTCAGGAAGCCTTCCTTGGTCAGCGCTTCCCCATCCGAGCAGATCATCGTCG
>JAQUAE010000118.1 GCA_028687395.1 Anaerolineales bacterium
AAAGGCTGAAGTGGATCCCCTCCCACAATTCCTCGGAGGCTGGTGGGAGTGGCGAGGCAGGGGGTGAAGAATGCCAATATCTGCCTGTTTTCGCTGAAACCAGGCCAGATGTTGTGCGTATACCATTATTGGATCGAAAAATCTAAAACACAGATTCAATAATCCGATATAATCGAATGGATGATAATATCAGGACCATTGTCAGTGGTATCGAACCTATGAAGCCATTACACTATCCGCTAAAACGTGGAGCAGAAGAATGACCGCAGGGAAAATAATTGCCTACCTCGCCGCCGCCATCTTGATCTTCTTTGGCGTCCTATTCATCTGGGGAGCCTTCTCCCCGCAGGGATCGACCGGTTGGATTGCCATCGGCCTGATCAGCGTGGTCATCGGTATGGCGCTCATCTGGTTGGCTGGGAGAAGCAAACCTGCCGCCGCTTCCGCTGGCGAAAACGTCACCCTGAAGATCGACCTGCCCGCCAACGTCAACATGGACACGCTCAAGTGCCAGTCCTGCGGCGGAGAATTGAAAATGGAAAACATCCAGATGATTGCCGGGGCGCCGGTGGTCAACTGCCCTTACTGCCACACCACCTACCAGTTGAAGGAAGAACCTAAGTGGTGAGCGCCGCCATGCTGGCACTCGTCGCTTGCCCGTCGCAGGCTGGATAAATTGCACCGTTCAAGGAGCGCTGTGTGAAGAAAGGACAAATCAAGCTCGTCTTCCTGATCGTCGTCCTGCTCGGCTTGCTGCCGGGGAGCGCCCTCGCCCAGACCTACTCGTTCAGCCTCGATCGGGAAATCGTGCACGTATTGTGGAACGAGGACGGCAGCCTGTCGATCGACTACCAGTTCTTCTTCAGCAACGATCCCACTGCCTCACCGCTGGACTTCGTCGATGTGGGTGTGCCTAACGCCAACTACGATCTCGCCTCCGTCTCGGCAGACGTGAATGGCAACCCGGTCTATGACATCGAAGCCTCTCCTTACGTCTCCCCAGGCGTGGCGGTCGGACTGGGTAACTACGCTATCCAGCCCGGGCAGAGCAGTAATGTCAACGTGTTCATTGGCCGCGTCGAACGCGTCCTCAACCCGGATAGCGACGACAGCAATTACGCCAGCGCTGTCTTCTCGCCCACCTGGTTTGGCTCCGAATACGTTCACGGTGCCACCGACCTGACCGTCTCGTTCCACATGCCCCCGGGCGTGAAACCCGAGGAGCCGCGCTGGCATTCGGCGCCGGCTGGCTTCCCTGAGACTCCCGAAACCTCCATCGATGGCGAGGGGCGCGTCACCTATACCTGGCGCAATCCCCAGGCGCGCGGCGACCGCCAGTACCTGTTTGGCGCTTCCTTCCCCAGCAGCTACGTCCCCGCGGCGACCATCCAGCGCCCGAGCATCTGGGAGAAAATCGGAATCGACCCCGGCGCCCTGGTCGGCATTGCCTTGTGCAGCGGATTCGGGGGCTTGATCATCGCTATCATTGCCCTGTCGATGCGCAGCACAAACAAGCGCAAGCTGCAATATATGCCTCCCAAGGTAGCCATCGAGGGGCACGGCATCAAACGCGGGCTCACTGCGGTCGAAGCGGCGCTGTTACTCGAACAGCCGCTCGATAAAGTGCTCACCATGATCCTCTTTGCGGTGATCAAGAAGGGGGCTGCCGAAGTGATCAAGCGCGACCCGCTTGAATTGAAGGTCGCCGATCCCCTGCCGGAGGATTTACGCCCCTACGAAAGCCAGTTCCTGGCTGCCTTCAAGAACACCAAGCCTGCTGAACGCACCCGCCAGCTAGGTGACATGATGGTCGAGCTGGTTAAAGAAGTCTCAGCAAAGATGAAAGGTTTCAGCAGAAAAGAGACGCAAACCTATTATCAAGACATCATCGCCCGCGCCTGGGCCCAGGTCGAAGCGGCGGATACGCCGGAGATGAAGAGTCAAAAGTACGAAGAGGCCATGGAATGGACGATGATGGACGGCGATTACGAGGAGCGCACCCGGCGGGTGTTCCGCCAGGGGCCGGTGTTCGTGCCCATGTGGTGGCCGCGTTACGATCCGAGCTTCCCGCGCACCGCCACGGCGCGACCGATCTCGACGCCGGCTGCCGGGGGCGGAGGCCTCACCCTGCCGCACCTTCCAGGCTCTGATTTTGCCGCTTCGATGGTGCGCGGCGTGGAGAGCTTTTCCAGCGGCGTGGTCGGTAACCTGACTGAGTTCACCAGCCGCGTCACGGATAAGACCAACCCTGTTCCCAAACCCACCTATTCATCCAGTCGAAGCTACCGCAGCTCAAGCGGTGGTTGCGCCTGCGCGTGCGCTTGTGCCTGCGCGGGTTGCGCTTGCGCCTGTGCCGGGGGCGGCAGGTAAGGAATGTCACTTCCTTTCTTTTCACGCCTGCTTCACCAAAATCACCGGCTCACGCTCTCACCCCCGCCTCCCGGGCTGTATACCTATACCTATCAGGCGGAGGGTGAAAAGAGCCGCATTCACCTGCGCATCGAGCCTGAGGCCAATGGGACTCTGATCATCAACGCCAACCGGGTGTTTCACCTCAACCCCACCGCGGCCACGATGGCTTACCTGGCGCTGGAAGGGATTCCTCCCGCTGAAGTGGTGCGCTTCCTGACCAGCCTCTTCCGCGTGCCGCGCCGCTCAGCCCAATCCGACTACACGCAATTCACCCGGCAGCTCGACGAGCTCGTGCGCCCGGATGGCGCCTGCCCGATCCACGACCTCGACCTGGAGGTGTTACCACCCTTCAGCGCCGCCCCTTCCGCGCCCTACCGCATGGACCTGGCCCTGAGCTATCGCTGCAATAACCGCTGCGCCCACTGCTACAACGACCTGACTCGCAACCTGCCCGAGCTGGATACCCAGGCCTGGATCGCTGTCCTCGAGCGGATCAGGCAGATTGGCATTCCCCACGTGGTGTTCACCGGCGGCGAGCCCACCCTCAGGGACGACCTGCCGCAGCTCGTCGCTCACGCCCAGGCACTGGGAATGATTTGCGGCTTGAACACCAACGGCCGGCGCTTGCAGGACCAGCACTTCCTGGACGAGTTGCTCACCGCCGGGCTGGACCACGTGCAGATCACCGTCGAGTCCCACGACCCGCAGATCCACGACTCCATGGTCGCCCTGAAGGGCGCCTTGCGGCAGACTATCGCCGGGCTGCAGAATTGCCTGCGCAGCAACCTGTACGTGATGACCAACACCACCATACTGCGCCAAAACAGCCCCTGCCTGCAGGAGACGTTGCAGTTCCTGGCCGATCTCGGCGTCCCAACCATTGGCTTGAACGCCCTGATCTACTCCGGCAAGGGCAAGCAGGTCGGCACCGGCTTGAATGATGCCGAGCTGACCCCGCTATTGGAGATGGCCAGGGAACACACCGGGCGCACCGGGCAGCGATTAATCTGGTACACGCCCACCCAATACTGCCACTTCGATCCCATGGAGCTCGAGCTGGGGATCAAAGGTTGCACCGCAGCGCTGTATAACATGTGCGTCGAACCGGATGGCGGCGTCATCCCATGCCAGTCGTACTACCAGCAGGTGGGCAATCTGCTCCAGGACGAATGGCCCACGATTTGGAATCACGAGTTGTGCCTGCAGTTGCGCAACCGGCGCTACGTGGAAAGCAAGTGCCTCGGTTGCAATCTACTCGACGAATGCGGCGGCGGTTGCCCACTCGCCATACCCGCTCGGCTCGCCGAGCCCGTGCTCACGCTCAACCAATAACAAAAGGAGCTCTACCATGGTATCGCGGCTCAACCGCTCTATCGCCTCCGAATTCCTGGTTTGGAATGACATCTGGGTCTTGAAATGAAGAAGCCTCCTAACCCCCCTTTTGGTGTAGTCGTCCTGTATAACGAGAGCCATTCGCTCATCAAGGGCGAACCCGAGGACATGCTGGCGGATAATGAAGTCATCGCCTGCGCGGCCGCGGTTGCGGAAGCTTTATCGGAACATTATGAAGTGGTACAGGTGCCGGTGCACACCGACGTGGAGGTCGCCCTGGCGCCCTACCCACCCTCTCGCTGGGTGGTGTTCAACCTGGCCGAAGGGCTGGATGGCAAGCTGTTCGAGGAAGCGCGCATCGCCTGGGCCCTGGAAGCAATGGGCTACTGCTTCACCGGCAACGATGGCGACGCTATAGCCCACTCCACGCACAAAGCCCTCACCAAGCGCTACCTGGAACGCGCCGGCCTGCCCACCCCCAAGGGCTGGTTGTTCCGCGATGCCACCGAAGTGGATGGGATTTACTCCTATCCATTGATCGTCAAGCCGGTCGCTGAAGATGGCAGCCTGGGCATCGGGGATGAAGCCGTGGTGCATGATCTGGAAGCGCTGCGCAACAAGGTGGCTTACGTCACCGACCGCTACTGCCAGGTGGCTCTTGCCGAGGAATTCATCGCCGGGCGCGAATTCAACGTCGCCCTGTGGGGACCGCCGGCGATGGTGCTGCCCCTGGCCGAGATCGATTTCAGCGACTTCACCAATCCCGATGAGCAAATCATCTCCTACGGCGCCAAGTGGCTGGATAATACCTTCGCTTACCACCATACCCCGGGGATATGCCCGGCCCTCGTAAACGAGAAGCTCGCCACGCGCATCAAGAGCATCGCCCTTGGCGCCTGGCATGCGCTGGGCTGCAGAGGCTATGTGCGCGTGGATATGCGCATCACGCGGGGGGATTTGCCCTATGTCATCGAGGTGAACTGCAACCCCGACATCGCCGTGGACGCTGGCTTCTTCCGGGCTGCCCGTGCCTTAGGGTACGATTACCAAAAGATGGTGCTCCAAATATTAAAATATGCCATCAAGGATTTCCAAAAAAACCATGATCGCAGTTGCCGAAAAGAACGATGGCGAACAGGTCGTCGCCCTAACCGCTAAAGCCAGTGTATTCAGCCAGGAAGAAATCGATTGCGTGCGCGAGCTTTGGCAGGAATACATCGAGAAGGGCGCTGATGCCAGCGGTTATCACTTTCTCGTTTATCGCCAGGATGGCCAGGTGTTAGGCTACGCCTGCTATGGCGTTCACGCCCTCACCGACGCCACCTATGACTTGTATTGGATCGCCGTCGACCCCGACCAGCATGGGCAGGGCGTCGGGCGGGCGGTTATCCAGGCGACCGAACAAGCCATCAAAGAGAAGGGCGGGCGCCTGATCGTGGTAGAAACCTCCAGTAAGGAGGCTTACCATCCGGCGCGGCGCTTCTACGCCGCCGCTGGGTATGCCCTGGCAGCCATTATCAAGGATTTTTACACGGATGGCGATGACCTGGTGGTATATACCAAGCATCTTCACCGCTAATTCGTAGCGGCATCCGCACACCGCCGCTGGCGGGGAAACCAACCAGCGCACATAAACCAACCGAGGCAAGACCAGGACGGATAGCATGCAACGTATTCGCTCTCTCTTTCAAAAAGTGGAACGCCTCCAGCCGGGGATATACCACTACCAGTCTCCCCCAGAAGACCCGCGCAACTATCGCCTGCACTTGCGCGTGGAGCCGGATGGGCAGGGCGTATTGGTGGTGAACGCCTCCACGATCCTGCACCTGAACCAGACCGCGGCCGAGTTCGCCTACCACCTGGTGCAGGACACCCCCGAGGAGCAAGCCGTGCAGGACGTGGTGCAGCGCTACCGGGTCAGTCGCGCCCAGGCACAGCAGGATTTCCAGGATTTCCGCGAGCGCCTGGAGGCCTTGATCGCCATGCCGGACCTGGACCCGGTGACCTTCCTGGATTTCGAGCGCGCTGCCCCTTATGAAAGACCACCCTCTGCGCCCTATCGCCTGGATTGCGCCCTCACCTATCGCCTGCCACCCGAAGCCAACCCGGAATTCACCCCCACCAAACGCGTGGAGCGGGAATTGACGGCACAGGAATGGATGGCCATCCTGGACAAAGCCTGGCAGGCGGGCATCCCCCACGTGATCTTCACCGGCGGCGAGCCCACCCTGCGTGAGGACCTGTTCGAGTTCATCCGGCATGCCGAGCAGAATGGGCAGGTCAGCGGATTGATCAGCGATGGCCAGCGCCTGCTCGAGGCGGGTTACCTCGATGAGTTGCTGCGCACCGGGCTGGACCACCTGATGATACTCCTGGACGTGCGCAAGGAGACCTCCTGGAAGGCCCTCGCCGAAGCGTCCTCCCAGGACCTCTTCACCAGCGTGCTCCTGACGGTCGACACGCCCCTCGCCGCACAGCTCCCTGCTGTGCTAGGCAGGCTGGCGCAGATGAAACCCAACGC
>JAQUAE010000119.1 GCA_028687395.1 Anaerolineales bacterium
CCTGGTTGGCCTGCACCCACTCGCGCACGCTTTCGCGGCTTTGCTTGGCAGTGCCGGGGCGCATCTCGTCCGGGTGGGCGCGGATGACGAAGAAGGTCTCCGGATGGCTGCGTATGATCTCCAGCACTTCGCCCAACCAGTCGAACATGTGCTCGAAGAGCGTGTTGGCGTGAATCTGGCTGGTGTCGTAGATCACATTGGTAAACACCGGCACGATCTGGCGAAATTGCGCTGCCTGCTGCAGGAAAGCGGCATCCAGCCCGGCCATTTCGGGCCAGAAGCGGATGCCTGCCATGGTGAACTGCCCTTTGAAACGCGCCTCCAGGTAGGCGTCCAGGCGCTGGTCTTGGGCGGGGGTGAGCTCGAACTCTTCCGGGATGTGGATGGGGTAGGTGGTGGCTTCCCCAGCGGTGAAGAACGCTGAAAAGGGCCGGAAGCCGACCTCGTGGGTGATCACGCGCAGCCCGCGCTGGAGGGCAACCCAGCGCGCTGCCGCTTCAGGGTACATGATGCCGTTGAAGATCACCGCGGTTTCAGCCTGGCTGCGCTCGAGCAGGCGGGAAAATTCTACCGCCACGTGGTAGGCGGAGTGCATGTACTCGCGCAACAGGTAGCGGGTGGCTTCGTCGTTCGGCAGGTGGTGGCGACGCAGCGCCCAGCGGAGGGAGGGCAGCACCAGCTCACCCAGGCGTAGGCTCACCCCCTTCCCAACCTGCAGCGCCTCCAGGTGCGCACCGCTGACCTCGTACTGGCTCAACGCCGGCACATCCAAGCTGCTCAACTCGCGGCTGAGCTCGCTGTATGCGCCGCGGCGGAAGGTGCTGCTCTGCGCGCCGCGGGTCAGGCGCTCGGATTGGGTGAAGCACTCCGCACAGGGTGGCGGGGCAGTGTAGTCCTGGCGATTGGTGCCCAGCACGCAGTGGCTCATCCCCGCCTGGCACACGAAATGAATAACAGGCGCGCCCGCCAGCCGCAATCCCCAACCTGTCAGCAGCGTGAAGGCGGCGTTCTGGCTGAGCCCACCCAGGCGGGAGGAAACATTCATCATCACCACCGGTTTCGCTCCGGGGCGCGGCTGGCTGTGGGCAGCCACCTGGTCAGACAGCTTGCGCAGGCGAGCGTTGTGCTGCCACAGGGCAGCGCGCAAGCGCAGGCGTGCCTGCAGGTTCTTGGGTGGGCTGGGCCTGGCGTTCACAGGCGGCTCAGCGCTGGCGACGCTTATGCCTGGCTCCCCTCTTGGGCGGCAAAGTAAGCCTGCGACAGCCTCTGGATGGCGATGGCGAACCCTTCGCCCTGGCGCTGGTGGCCGCGCCAGATCTCGGTGATCATCGTCCCCCGGTAGCTGCCAATGACTTTGAAGAAGTGCACCCAGTCGATCGTCCCTTCACCGACTTGCAGCCCCTCGCCATCCAACCCGGAGGCGTCCGAGAGGTGCAGGTGCCCGATGTAGGGCAGCAGGATTTTCACCTGCTCGTAGAAGTCCTGGTGCGCCCAGTTGCAGTAAAGCTTGGAGTGGGAGGTGTCGAAGCACATGTTCAACCCGAGCGGGACGATGAAGTCGCGAATCTCCGCCGAGTCCATGAAGGCGTTGGTCAGCCACTGCCCACCGAAATACCAGGGGTGCGGGGGCAGGTTCTCCAGGAGCAGCTCCACCCCGGCGTAATCCAGCACTTCCACCGAGCGGCGCAGGTTGTCGTACAGCGCTTGGCGCTCGCGGATGGGGTGGTCCAGGCTCATCGCTCCGGGATGGACGACCACCTTGGGCATCCCGACGAAGTGAGGCGCCATCTCGCGGGTCAGGTCGATGGCCTTCTGGATCAGGGCGATGGAGTCCAGACGCTGGCGCTCGTCGAAGGCGCACAGGTCGACCAGCGTGCGCTCGAAGAATTCCGGTGCGTGCGTGACCAGCTTGAAGTCGTGGCTGCCGCCCGGGTAATGTTCGTCCAGGTCCTGGTCGGTGAAGTGGTACTCGAGCATGCGCGGCCTGAGCCACATCAGCTCGTCGCTATCCCGAAAGCGCACGGTGAAGCCGTATTCCATGGGCAGCACGTGGGTGAAATCCAGGTCGAGCTTGATACCCAGGTCGCTGTCCAGGAAGGGCTCGTCGGTCTCGATTATCCTCTCGGCGGTCTTGCCGAGCAGGTGTTCGTAGAACTGAGGCGAGAGCCCCAGGGCAGGGCCTTTGACGGCGACCAGTTCAGCCGTGATCTGGGTTCCTGGCTCAATCCTGCGCGAGGCGACTAGGCTCTTGCCCAGCACCTCGCGGTTGAGTATCTCACCGCGCGAGAAGAACTTCTCCTCGCCAGTGCCGAGCGCCTCCGCCACCTGGCGGATATCGCGCACCATCTTCTTGAACCCCTGCGGCTCCAGGCTGGCGGCGTGGTCGGGGCCATCCATGGTGCGGTCCAGGGTCAGGTGGCGTTCGATGATGCTCGCCCCCAACGCCGAAGCGACGGTGGAGATAGCAATGCCCCGCTCGTGCCCGGAGTAACCCACGGGGACATCGAATTTGCGCAACTGCTCCATGAAGCGCAGGTTGATGTCCTCGAAAGCCGCTGGATAGGTGCTGTTGCAGTGCAGCAGGGCAAAGCTCGCCTGGTGTTCCTTCAGAAAGTGCACAGTAAACTCTACTTCGTCCATGCGCGACATCCCTGTGGAGAGGATGAGCGGTTTGCCCTTCGTGACCAGGTGGTCGAGCAGGGGCAGGTTGGTCAGGTCGGCCGAGGCCACCTTGTACGCCGGCACGCTCAGGCTATCCAGGAAATCGGCGCTCTCTTTATCGAAAGCCGAACACAAGAAGGTGATGCCCACCTTGCGGCAGTGCTCCACGATCTCGTAATAATCGCGCTCGGGCAGCTCCACCTGCTGCAGGATGGGCAGCAGGTAGCGCAAGGTCTTTTCGCCGGCGTTGGCGTTCTCCAGGTATTTCTTGCCGTACAGTGCGTCCAGCTTGCGTTTCTGGAACTTGACCGCGTCCGCGCCGGCGTCCTTGGCGATGTCGATCAGCTCCAGGGCGAGGGCCAGGATACCGTTGTGGTTCACCCCGATTTCCGCAATCACGTAGGTGGGTTGCCCATCGCCAACCAGGCGGTCGCCTATTTTGATTACAGGCATGCTTTCCTCCGCTTGCGCGCCTGGGGAGGCGCGCAGTTTACATCTTCCTTACCTGGAACCCCAGGTCGTCCCAGGTGATTTCACCGCTCTCCAGGAGCCGTTCGGCCCTGCGCCAGTCGTCCGCCGAATCGATGTCGATCCAATCACCTGCCGGGATCACCAGCGGTAGGATGCGCTCCCCGGTCATCGAGCCTTTCTCCAGGATCGTCTCCGCCCAGGCAGCGTCCACGTAGCCGGTTTGCCAGTAGACTTCGGGCAGGAGCTGGCGGGGCATGTTGTAGGGCTCGGGGGAGGCCGTATCCAGCAACGGGCGCATGAAGCCATCCGATTGGATGTGCCACATCTTGAAGGGATTTTGAAAAGGCACGCACACTGTGCGTACCGAGTCTGCCTCCGGTCGCTTCACCAGGCGCTGCACGGCAGCGTCGATGTGCATCACGCGGCGCAGCGGGGAGGTGGGGCGCAGTTGTACCACGACCTCGGTCTGGTAGCCCTCCTGCTCCGCCAGCCATTGCAAGGTGTGTTGAAAAACGGGCAGGTCGGGCGTGCCGTCCTGGGAGATCTCGGCCGGGCGCAGGAAGGGCGTCTCTGCCCCGTATTGCCTGGCAATCCCGGCGATCTCCTCGTCGTCGGTGGAGACCACCACGCGGGTCACCGTCTCGGCGGCTTGCGCCGCGGCGATGCTGTAGGCGATGAGTGGAAAGCCTGCAAAGGAGCGGATGTTCTTGCGCGGGATGCTCTTGGACCCGCCGCGCGCCGGGATCAACGCCAGCACCTCGCTCACCACGCCGACCAGCCCCCATCTACGACCAAGTTTGCCCCAGTCATGTACGCCGATGCATCGGAAGCCAGGAAGAGCAAGGCGCCGTTCATGTCGTCTTTGTAAGCCATGCGTCCCAGCATGGTCCGCGCCGAGTAAACCTGCACGAAATCCTCGTCGTGCCCGTTGTACACTCCGCCGGGCGAGATGGCGTTAACGCGGATGTTCTTGCCGGCGTAATAAGCCGCCAGGTAGGTTGTCAGGCCGAGCACAGCCGTCTTGGTCACCGGGTAATAGACCGGTTTGTACTGCGGGAGTTCCGCGCCGCGCTGGTACAGTCTCTGATCAGGCGCCGTGATCCCGTAGATGGACGACAGGTTGATGATGGCACCCTTGCCCTGCGCCAGCATCGGGCATACCGCTGCCTGGCAGCATAGGAAGGCACCGGTCAGGTTGACCGCCAGCGCCTGGTTCCAGGCCTCCAGCGGGTAATCCTCGAAGGAGTTGGTGTGACCGCCATGCTGCGGATCGAACTTGGGGTCGACCACAGCAGCGTTCACAAGGATGTCCAACCTTTGGTACGCCTCCAGCGTCGCTGCCACCATGCGCGCCACGGACTCCGGCAAAGAGACGTCCACGCCCAGCGCCAGGCAGCTCAAGCCGTCCTGGCTCAGGGCGCCTGCCAGGGCTTCCGCAGCCGGCTGGTCGATATCGGCGACCACCACGCTGGCGCCGGCTGCGGCAAGCGTGCGGCAGAACTCCGCGCCCAACAGTCCGGCGCCGCCGGTGATGACGGCCACGCGGCCGTCCAGGCGAAACAGCTCAGGTAATTCGTTCATATCACGCCCTCGACGCCTGCTTCCTTGAAGGGGTGTTCATGCCGAGAAGTGTCGGTCGGCTCATGTCACAGAGCAGGTTCCTAAGCGGCCGCCGGCGCCCCGGCCTCCACGGCTTCCTCTTGCTGCTGGTGGTTGTTCTTGTAGCCATCCGGCTGGATGAAGCCGCGCTCTTCCAGGAATGCGATGATCTTACGGGCGTTTTCCTCTGCGCTGTACTTCACCGTGTCCAGGGTGAGCTCCGGGTTGACCGGTGGTTCATAGGGATCGTCCACACCCGTGAAGCCGGTGATCTGCCCGCGGCGCGCCCGGGCGTACAGGCCTTTGACATCTCGCCCCTCGCACACTTCGATGGGGGTGTCGACGAAGACCTCCAGGAAGCGCTCCTCGCCGACCATCTTGCGCACCTCGTTGCGCGTGGCACGGTAGGGGCTGATGGCGGCGCAGATGACCGCTCCACCGTGGCGGGCGATTTCGCCAGCCACGAAGCCGATGCGCAGAATGTTAGTGTCGCGGTCCTCGCGGGAGAAGCCCAACCCTTTGGATAGGTGGGTGCGCACCACGTCGCCATCCAGCAGGGTGATCTGGCGGCCGCGCTCGAGCAGCAGCGAGGTGAGTACCTCGGCCGTGGTCGACTTGCCCGACCCGCTCAGGCCGGTGAACCAGATGCAGAAGCCTTGCTTGTAACGCGGCGGGTACATCTGCTGCAGGATCTCGGCCGTCTCCTTGCGCGTGAACCATTCGGGCAGGGAGCGCCCCTTGGCCAGGTAATCCTCGCGCACCTGCGTCCCGGAAATCGAATAAATCTTGGCACCTTCGGGGACTTTAGGCCCCTCTTCGTAGCGCTCTTCTTCAGCCAGGTAGACCAGCTCGCGGAAGGGAATTGGGTGCACGCCGATCTCCTCGGCGTACTGCTCCAGCATGGCCTGGGCCTCGTACGGGCCATAGAAAGGCTTCCCGTGACTGTCGTTGCCCGGCCCGGCGTGGTCGCGCCCAATGATGAAGTAATTCGCGCCGTGATTGCGGCGGATGATGGCGTGCCAGATGGCCTCACGCGGCCCTGCCATGCGCATGGCCAGCGGCAGCAGGCTGAGCAAGGTGCGGCTGGAATCGTAATAGTTCTCGACCAGGGAGCGGTAAACGCGCACCCGCGTATAGTGATCCACGTCACCCGGCTTGGTCATGCCCACCACGGGATGGATCAGCAGGCTGCCGTTCACTTCCTCGGCGGCGCGCTTGGTCAGTTCCTCGTGGATGCGGTGCATCGGGTTGCGCGTCTGGAAAGCAACTACGTTGGCGTTGCCGGTCTTGGTCAGCAGGGCGCGCACCTGGGCGGGCGTGCGGCGCAGTTCGAGGAAATCGAAATAGCGCGGCAAGTTGATCACCTTCAGCGCCCCGCTCACGTACACCTTGCCCCAGCTCACCATTTCGGAGATCAGCGGGTGGCGCGGGTCGGTGGTGCCCAGCACCAGCCGGGCTTCCCGTTGGGGGTCCCAGTGGACCACCTCTTCGATTTCCATGATCGCCAGGGTGTTGTTGCGGGCGTCGCACAGG
>JAQUAE010000120.1 GCA_028687395.1 Anaerolineales bacterium
GTGTATCGCGCCAGGGACATGCACTTTCCCAACGTCACCAAGATCGTGGCGGTCAAGGAGATGGTCAACCAGGCGCGCGACCCGGTGATTCGCAGCGCGATTGTGAAGAACTTCGAGCGCGAAGCCAACCTGCTGGCCACCCTGGACCACCCCTGCATCCCGCGCATCTACGATTATTTCAGCCACGACGAGTGTTCCTACCTGATACTGGAATACATCAACGGTAAGAACCTGGAAGTCCTGCTGCGCGAGAGCAGCTTATCCAGCGAGAAGGTCATCCAAATCGCTATCGAGCTGTGCGACGTGCTGCAATACCTGCACAACCATCAGCCCGACCCTATCATCTTCCGGGACATGAAGCCCTCCAACGTGATGGTCAACCAGTATGGTCACGTGGTGCTGATCGATTTTGGAATCGCCAAACATTTCGAGGCGGGACGCAAGGGGACGATGATCGGGACGGAGGGCTATTCACCCCCCGAGCAGTATCGCGGCGAGGCGGCCCCGCTGGCGGATATCTACGCCCTGGGCGCCACGCTGCACCACCTGCTCACCCGGCGCGACCCGCGCCTGGAACCTCCTTTTTCGTTTAGCGAACGGCCGATCCGCCAGTCCAACCCGGATGTTCCTCCCGGCCTGGAAGAGATCATCTTTAAAGCGCTGGAATACAACCCGGAGGATCGCTTCCCCAGCGCCATGGCGATGCGCGAAGCGCTGCTCGAGCTGGCGGAGTCGAACGAGGAGGTCAGTGCGGCCTCCAAGGCTTCCGCCGCTGCCAGCAAGGCGCATGAGAACACTAACCTCTTGTGGAGCTTCACCACCGAGGACGAGATCCGCGGTTCAGCCACCTACCACAACGGCATCCTGTATTTCGGCTCTTACGACGGCTGTCTATACGCCCTGGATGCGTCTAAGGGGAAGCTGATCTGGAAATACCCCACGGACAAAGGCATTGTCAGCAAACCCTTCGTTCTGGAAGACAACGTATACGTGGGCTCGCAAGACAAGCGCTTGCACGTTGTCTCCTTGCGCTCGGGCCGGGTGAACTGGACGCACTACACCGATGGGCCGGTGCACTCTTCGCCCACCATCGCAGTCGGCCACGTCTTCATCGGCTCGGATGACGGTAGCCTGCATGCTCTCTCCACGCTCACCGGTAGGCCGGTATGGGGTTTCGACGCCGGCTCGCCGATTCGTTCCTCCCCGCTGGTCTACCAGGAGTATATTTACTTCGGCACCCAGGGGGGCGATTTCATCTGCCTGGAATTCAACGGCGAATTGAAATGGCACTTCAACGCCAAACGGTCGGTGATCTCCACCCCCACGATAATAAACGGGGTGGTCTATTTCGGTTCGTTGGACAGTACCCTTTACGCTCTGGACGCGAAATCCGGTTGGCTGGTGTGGCGCTTTAAGCTGGATAAAGGCACAATATCTAGCCCCCATATCAACGACGACATCGTCTTCATCGGCGCGGTAGACGGCTGCCTGTATGCCATCGACACCAAATCCTCCAAGGAGCTCTGGCGCTTCAAGACCGAACACCAGGTGAATGGGTCGCCGGTCACCTACCGCGATAAAGTGGCTTTCGGCTCGGTGGACGGGAGCCTGTACTGCCTGGATTACCAAACTGGCAACCTGCGCTGGAAATTCCGCACCGGTGGGCTGATCACGGGGACGCCGGTCATCGGGAACAAAACCATCTTCATCGGGTCGACTGACCACAACATGTACGCCATCAACGCTGAGGACGAACCCTAGAGAGAGGTGCCAGATTGAGTAGATTTGTGCGCATTTTCCAGAAGCTACTGGAAAAATCCAGCCCAACGCCGCCTGCAATCCTGGACGAGGAACCGAAATCGCCGGCTTCTGGCCAGCCTGGCGCCTTGACCGAGATCCCCCAGATGGTAGCCTGGACGGCCCAGTCGGTAGGCATGCAGCGTGAACACAACGAGGACGCCGTGTTCACCCTCGCCTCGACCCTCTCCTGCAACAACCGCGTCACGCCGGTCGGTTTATTTATCGTGGCGGATGGCATGGGCGGGCACCAGCACGGGGAGGCTGCCAGCGGGATCGCCGTACGGGTGATCGCCAGGCAGGTCTTGAACAGGCTAGTGGCGCCCTGGTTGGATTCGTCAACCAGCGCACCGCTCGCATCTTTCCAGGAAATCATGAAGGAGAGTGTGGTCAACGCCCACCTGGCAATCCTCAAGCAGGTGCCAGGTAGTGGCACCACGGTCACAGCCGTCCTGGTGGTCGGCAAGCAAATGACCATCGCCCACGTTGGGGATAGCCGGGCATATGCCATAAGCGCGAGCGGCGAAACCCGGGTGCTCACCCGCGACCACTCGCTGGCGAAGCGCCTGGTGGAGTTGGGCCAGCTCACCTCCGCCGAGGCGGCTGTTCACCCGCAGCGCAATGTCCTTTACCGGGCCCTGGGTCAGGGCGAGCCCTTCGAACCGGACGTGAATACCACTCAACGCCCGGATACCGGCTGGCTGCTCGTTTGCTCGGATGGGCTGTGGGGCGTGGTTCCGGAAGGACAGATTCGCAGCATCCTGACCTCCCACTCGGACCCGCAGCAAGCCTGCCAAGCGTTGGTGGAATCCGCCAACCGGCTTGGCGGGCCGGACAACATCTCGGTCGTCCTGGTGCAACTCAACCAAGCCTAGTTCTCGTAGAGATCGATCTATGAACGGTACCCTGCCTCTCTCTCCAAGAGCTCCCGCATCGCGGTATTGCCTGGTGGTGCTGCCGGCTGGTCACGCCTTTCGCCTTGACAACGGCAAAGAATACATCATCGGCAGGGCATACGAACCGAGGGTGCTGAAGGAGGGGGATATTCTGGTCATCGGCAACCTGAGGTGCCAGTTGCTGGCGCCCTCGCAAGAGAACAACCTACCCAATTAAGCAAAAGCGTATACAATACTGCAGGTAGATCGTTCGCGCAGCCCGGTGAGTCCTGGAGTAGATCATGGCCTACACGTTAATTCTACACATTCCCAACTCGGAACCCATCATGGGTGAGTCGGAAAAGCTGCCCAGCAGCAACGATACGCTGCTCATCATCTCCAACCCGCGCAGCCGCAGCGGTAAGGACCTGCCTTACATCGATAGCAATACCATCACAGTGCTCTGGCCGGTGAGCCAGGTGAACTTCATCGAAGTGATCACCTCCAGCGAAGAAGAAATCATCGGCTTCGTACGAGAGTGAGGAACCATGAGCGATAGCAAAATCAAAGACCGGCGCATCCTCGTCGTGGACGATGAAGAGCGCATGGTGCGCTTCATCCGCCTGAACCTGGAGCACGATGGTTTTCAAGTGGTGGAGGCCTTCCGCGGCATGCAGGCCATCGATAAGTTGCGCAGTGCCCTGCCCAACCTGGTGCTGCTGGACGTGATGCTGCCCGACCTGGATGGCTTCGAAGTGTTGAAGCTCATCCGCGAGACCTCCTCGGTCCCGGTGATTATGCTCACCGCCAAGGGGGAGGAGGAAGACCGGGTGCGTGGCCTGGAATTGGGTGCCGATGACTACATCACCAAGCCCTTCAGCCCGCGTGAACTGGTCAGCCGGGTGCGGGCCGTGCTGCGGCGCACCGAGATGGCCTCCGGGGTTACCTCGGGGCTGATTCAGGTGGACGAACGTCTGAAGCTGGATTTCGACCGCCGGGAGGTCTGGGTGGAAGGCAAACTGGTGCAACTGCGACCCACCGAATATCGCCTGCTCTACCATCTCGTCCAGAACGCGGGGTGGGTACTCTCCCACGACCAGCTTCTAACCAAGGTGTGGGGCTACGAATACCGGGACGAACCGCACTACGTCCGGCTATATATCAATTACCTGCGGCAGAAACTGGAAAAGGATCCCTCCAACCCGAAATACATCCTCACCGAGCGCGGCGTTGGCTATCGTTTCGTAGACTTTCGCCGGCAAGCCGCCGGCGAGGCGGGGGTCTGACCGCCCAGGGGTCACGGATGCTCCCCAGTCGCTAACCCAAAGGGAAAACTTCCTTGCAAGCCATTTCACAATCGTATATACTCCCGTGTGAAGGAGAGTAACCGGATGACAAAACAGCGAATTTTGTTGGTAGACGATCATGAAGTTGTCCGTCTGGGGCTGAAATCGCTCCTCGACCGCCACCCGAACTTCGAGGTGGTGGCCGAAGCCTCCACGGCACGGGAAGCGATCGAGCGCGTCTCCACCCACTCCCCTGACGTCGTGGTGATGGATATTCGCTTGCCAGGCGGATCGGGCATCGAGGCCTGCGAGGAGATCGCTGAGAATTACCCTGACACGAAAGTCATCATGCTCACTTCGTACGCCGAAGACGAGATGTTGTTCTCCGCCATCCGGGCGGGCGCAGCCGGATACGTGCTGAAGCAAATCGGCGCCGAGGACCTGGTGCGGGCGATCGAAGCTGTGGGGCGGGGTGAAGCTCTGCTGGACCCGGCGGTCACCCAACGTATCTTCCAGGAAGTGCGCAAAGCGGCCAAAGAAGAAGAAGCCTCCGCTTTCTCAGCCCTCACCCAGCAGGAGCGGCACGTGCTCCTGTTGGTTTCCGAAGGCAAGACCAACCGGGAAATCGCCAAAGCTCTCTTCCTCGGCGAGGGCACGGTGCGCAACTATGTCAGCAGCATCCTGTCCAAGCTGGGGGTAAGCAACCGGGCGGAGGCAGCCGCCTACGCCGTCGAGCACAACTTGCGCGATTACCTCTAAAGCCTACTTTGTTCGTCTACACTGCCCCGCAGCCAATCGCGGGGGTGTTTCATTTCCCCGCCCTGCAAGCCGGGCAGGGGCAGATCAGGCGTAGGTATTCCCAGGTATAGATGCCGAAGTGATGCCCATCCTCCCATTCGATGGTGAGGGCGTAAGTGCCTACCGCCTCGATGTTGCGCAGGCGCGTCGCCGGGCTTTCCACGTCCGGCAGGGTATAAAGCTGCGCGTCAGGCAGCTTGCCCATGTTCTCGTGCCCACCCCGGCACGCCGCGCACGGGCAGGCGTTGCGCAAGAAGGTGAATCCGTAGCGGCTTTCGTGCCCATCCGACCAGGTGATGATTACCTGGCGCGTGTTGCGCTGCGCAGTGATGTTGGCGGGTTTGGTGTTCATCGTCACCCTTCTCTTATGGATTTTGCACTACCGCCAGGTAATTCGCCACCCCCCACCCGCTGACCGATTCGTCCGCAGGCGCCACCAGGTACCACCAGGTGTAGTTCGCCACCTCGCGCGGGCCATCCACCACGCGGAACACCTCGGATTCCAAAGCTACGAAGCGCACCTGGGAGGACAAACCCGGTTCGGCTCGCAGGCGCAGGCCGTCTCCGCCAGTGCCCTGAATCTGCACGAACGCGCCGATGGTGATATCCCCGGGATTGGGCGGCGCAGTTGGGGATGGGGAGGCAGATGGATCGCCATCACCCGACCAGCCTACCGGCGTAGGCGTATCGCTGGGCGCGGGCAGAATGTTGAGCACCGCCGTCGCCGGGAGAGGAGAGCGCTGCGCAGGACGGCTCAACCAGGCCAGCAAGAATATCCCCAGGAACAAGGCGCCACCCACCAGCAGCGCCCCACCCACGGCAACCGGATGAATGAACCAGCGCAAGGGAGTCTTACGCAACATAGCCGCCTAAGGTAAAAGGAAGAAAGCCAGCCCAAGCACCAGATAAATCGCCAGCAGCTCCGCCCCTTCCAGCCAGGTAGAGGCGCCGTCCTCGGACACCATCACTGCAATCAACACGCCGGCGATCAGCGCCAGAAGCTCGAATTGGTTGAACACCAGGGTGAGGGGGTGCCCCATGAACAGGCTGATGAAGACCAGCACGGGAGCGACGAACAGGGCAATCTGCAGGCTGGAGGCGACGGCGATTTCCACGCTGAGGGTCATCTGGTTCTTCACCGCCACCTGCACAGCCACCAGGTGTTCAGCCACATTGCCGATGATGGGGATGAAGATCACACCGATGAAAAACTCCGAGATGCCCAACGCTTGTATGGCGGGCTCGACGGTGCTGACGAACAGCTCGGAGAGGACGACCACGCCCAGGGTGGCCAGTCCAAGCACTACCAGCGCTGTGCGCACTGACCAGGCCTGGTGCTGTATCACGGGAACGTGAGCTTCTTGCTGCTCCAACTTTTCTACACTCCTGAAGCCATAGACCAGGCCCAGCACGTACAGGATGATCATCACGAAAGCCACACCCAGGCTGAGCACCTCCACTTTGATATCCGGCTGGGGATCGATGTTCCCGATGT
>JAQUAE010000121.1:0-3106 GCA_028687395.1 Anaerolineales bacterium
ATAACGAGAGAGTCACCCACTCGCCGCAGCGAGCGGCAACCGGCTACCTGTTCATCACCCGCGGCAACAGCCTCTCCCAGGATAAGATTCAGCCGGGACAAACCTGGAAGACCTACCTGGCTTTCGACGTATCGCCCGAGGGGAGCGGTTGGGAGTTGGTGGTCACCCCGGGGAAAGAGGGTGGCCAGCAGCTTTGTGAGATTCGCATTCGATTGACCGACTAAGCTCACTACATAAAAAGGAGGTCGCGATGTCGGACAGTAATAATCACGAGAAGAGCGAGAAAGAGGACGAGAAGAAAGAGGAGAAGTCGCCCGAGGAGAAGAGCTGGGATGAAAAGTGGCGCCGGGACCCGCTAAGCACCGCCATCTGGGCGTTGATCTTCATCTGGGCGGGCGTCGTCTTGCTGCTCAGCAACCTGGGCGTGCTCAACGCCTTGCTCAGGACGAAATCGAGCATCCCTGGATTGGGCTGGATCGCCAGTTTAGAAGCCTGGGGGTTAATCCTGCTCGGTGCGGGGATCCTGGTGCTGATCGAAGCGATCATCCGCCTGACGGTGCCCACCTACCGCCAGCCTGTTACCGGGAGCATCTTCGTGGCAATCATTCTGATCGGGATTGGCCTGGGCAATATGTTCCGCTGGGACCTCGTCTGGCCACTGATTCTGATAGCGCTCGGCCTGACCATCATACTGCGTGGGATTGCGCGGCGGCGCTGATCACAACTCGCCGAAGTTAAAGGACATAAACTCGTTCCAGGCGTAGTGCAGCGGCGTCCACCATTTCTCCCGGCCGATGCAACGAAAATAGGGCGGGTCGAGAGCCAGAATCAGGTCACCGATGCGGTAGCGGGGCAGGATGGGCGTCGAGACGATCAACCCACCCATTTCGCCGGGACGCATCTCGTGCAACTTCTTGACGCCGCGGCGCGTGGCCACCTCGAAGAAGAACAGGTCGTAATTCGGCGCCCAGGCACGCTTCTCATCGAGCTGCTGGCCGAACATCCCTTCCGTAGCGCCGTAGATTTCGCGGATTGCTACGCGTCCATACAGCGCCTTCAGCGCCGGCGCGTAGCGCGTGTTGATTCCCGGAACGCTACCGAGAGTGACGATTTGCGTCTTCCACAGGTCTTTCGGGTAGGCTTTGTAGCGACGGCGCAAGTACTGGCCAAAGCGAATGGCAGTGGGACACACCCCACCCACGAGGGTGACGTTCTGCCCCTTGCATAGCTCGTAGGCCAGGTCGAAGCGCCGGTTCCAATCCTCGATCGTCTTGCCGCCTCCCAGAGCATCGATTTGCTCCTGAGCCGGCAGCGAGCGGATGGGGGTTTGGGCGGAGACGTATTTGGTGTAGATGCCTGAGCTGTAACCGTATTCCAATTCGCGCTCGCCCACCTTAATCGTGCCTACCACGGAGGGGAAGTTCAGGTTCAGGTTGACTCCGGCGAACAGATCGAAGCAGCCGCTGGATGCGACATAATTAAGCATCGCCCTGCCCGCGCTGACGCGCATACGCATATCAGTCGACGTCATGGGAATGAATTTGGATTCGCCCTGAGTGGTGCCGCGCGTGATCGCCCAGCCTATCGCCGGCTCCCAGAGCAAAGCCTGTAACTCCCCAGCCATCACCCGTTCGATCCACGGGCGAAAATCCTGGTAGGAAGCCACTGGGAATTGGCGGCGGTAATCCTCTATCGAGCCCACCCGGGAAGCGGCATACCTGGCGCCGTACTCGGTTTGCGCGTATTGCTGGACCAGGTTGCGCAGCACCTCTTCCTGGATGGGAGCCGGATCCTTCAACGATTGTTGCCAGGGCTGAAGAAGCCCCTGGATCATGGCGGCTGCGGATTGGGGGGCGAGTTGCATGGCGTCGGGCTCCTCACCGTGTGCATGGGATGCTGGTAATGCCCTGGCTGCCGGCCTCATCAAATGAGCGGGGCAGCGGGGAGATGTGGGATTAAACGCAGGATCGAGCCAGCCGGGCGACTCTGGCGTGGATGTTACTTGGGTGTGGCCGCCGGCCGCCAGCAAGGGTCGAACTCGAGGCCAAGCGGGGTGGAGATCTGCGTGCGGCTGGCGCCGCTAGAGGACATGATGTATATGTCGTGATTGGGGTAGCCCGTCCAGCTTTCGACCACCAGCCACAATCCATCGGGCGAGTACTTGGCTTCGCGCAAGGGAATTGGCCCCAGCTCAAAGCGATACTCGTGGTAGACGCCTTCATTGTAGGAGGCAGCCGCCAAGCTAGGCACGCCTCCGGGGCTCTCCTGCTGCGTGAAGAGGAGCACATTGCCATCCTGTGACCAGGCCGGGTGGGAGTTAATCATGGCCCCCCCCTGGGTGTAACGCTGCTGATCACCGCCGTCGCGATCCATCACCCAAATGTCCGTCGGACCCTCCTGTCGAGAAACAAAGGCGATGCGCATCCCATCCGGCGACCAGGCGGGTTGCATATCGATAGCATAAGGTTGGGAGAGGCGCTCCACGCTGAGGTCCACCAGGTTGATCAGGTATAGACGAGGGCGACCGCTGGTACGCAGGGAGGTGAAAGCGATGAAGTTACCATCCGGGGACCAGGCCGGGTCGTAATCGCCTCCAGGCACATTGGGGAGGGGAGTGAGATTGGTGCCGTCGACGTTGATGATAAACAGCCCTGCGCCTGGGTAGGATTCCTTGTTCCCCTTACAGGGAGAGGTGAACACCAGGCGAGCGCCGTCGGGAGACCAATCTGGCTGGCAGGCGCCCTCCGCCAGGTTGGTGAGCTGTTTCAGGTTGCTGCCATCCAGGTCCATCAACCAGACCTGGATGGTGCCGGAAATCTCACCGGCGAAGGAAATTTGCCCGCTCCCACCGCCCACCGGCGTAGCCGTGACAAACGGGGTGAGTGAAGCCGCCACAGCGCCAGCCGGCAGGCCTGCTATCGCCGTCGAGGCTGGCCGGCTGGTAGCCAAAGTGGGAACGTGGGTGGCCAAAGCGGGTGTGTAAGAGGCAGGCGCCATGCCTGGGGTGAACGCGGCCAGGCTGTTGGCAGCGGCAGTCTGGCTGGGCAGCATGCCGCTCGATTGGGACTGCCTGGCGTTGAGCAGGAAGCCGCCCAGAACTGCCAGC
>JAQUAE010000121.1:3206-6249 GCA_028687395.1 Anaerolineales bacterium
TCCATTACCAGGTACTGGCCTTGACCCTGGACGGAGAAGTGGTCGGTGACGCGCGGCAGGTTGGGATGCCGCAGGTTGGCCAGGATCACCGCCTCGCGCTGGAACTGTCGGGTGTACTCGTCGGAGGTGAACAGGTTCTCCTTGAGAGCGACTTCCACCCCCAGGTTCTCGTCGACAGCGCGATAAACTGAGCCCATTCCTCCCAGGCCAAGCACCTCGACGATCCGGTATCTTTGATTAACGAGAGCGCCGCGCTCGAGAGTCATTGTTAAGGCTATATTATATGCCGAGTATACAATTTTCGACGTTGCTACATCACCGCCGGATTAGATGTCCAGGTTGCGCACGTCGCGAGCATGGGTCTGGATGAAGCGCCGTCGGGGCGGCACAGCCGATCCCATCAACATGTCGAAGGTGCGGTCGGCCTCGGCCGCGTCATCGATGGTGACCACCAGCAGGGTGCGCCTGGAGGGGTCCATGGTAGTCTCCCACAACTGGCTTGGGTTCATCTCGCCCAGGCCTTTATAGCGGGAAATGGAAGCCTTCTCTGCGCCGGGGCCGAGGTCTTTCAGGATGCGCTCCTTGTCCGCTTCAGTGTAGGCATACATCACCTGGTTCTTGTGGGCAATGCGGTAGAGAGGCGGTTGGGCGATATACAGGTGGCCTTCCTCCATGAGCGGTTGCATATAGCGGAAGAAGAAGGTGAGCAACAGCGTGCGGATATGGCTGCCATCCACGTCGGCGTCGGTCATGATGATCACCCGGCCGTAGCGCAGTCCCGAAAGGTCGAAGTTATCACCTATGCCCATACCCAGGGCAGAGATCAACGCTTTGACTTCATTGTTGGCCAGGATCTTATCCAGGCGCGAGCGTTCGGTGTTGAGGATCTTGCCGCGCAAGGGCAGGATGGCCTGGAAATGGCGGTCGCGGCCCTGCTTGGCGCTCCCGCCAGCCGAATCGCCTTCGACGATGAATAGCTCGGTTTTTTGAGGGTCGCGCTCCGAGCAATCCGCCAGCTTGCCAGGCAGGGTCAGGCTCTCCAGGGCGGACTTGCGGATCACCAGGTCACGCGCCTTGCGAGCGGCGTCCCGGGCGCGGGCGGAGGTCAAGCACTTCTGCACGATGGCTTTGCCTGCCGAGGGATTCTCCTCCAGGAAGGAGCTGAAAGCCTCGCCCACCACCTGCTGCACGTAGGTCTGAACCTCCGGGTTCATCAGCTTGACCTTGGTTTGGCTTTCGAATTGGGGGTCGGGGTGTTTGACGCTAATGATCGCGGTGAGACCTTCGCGCGTGTCGTCGCCGGTAAAGTTAGGATCGGAATCCTTCAACAAGCCGCTGCGCCGGGCGTAGTCATTGATGATGCGCGTGATGGCGGCGCGCAAACCGGTCAGGTGGGTGCCGCCATCCACGGTGTTAATAGTGTTGGCGAAGGAGTACACCGATTCGGAGTAAGCATCGGTAAACTGCACGGCAGCATCGATAGTGACCTTGTCGATGTCCTTCTCGACGTGAACTACCGGATGGAGCACATCCCGGTTGCGGTTCAAATATTTGACGAAAGAGGTGATACCCCCCTCGAAGTAGAACGTCATCTCGCGGTCGGTGCGCTCGTCCAGGAAATACAGCGTGACGCCGCGGGTGACGAAGGCCATCTCACGGAACCGCTGTATCAGGGTGTCGAAGCGATACTCCATGTCCCCCTTGAAGATGTCGCTGTCATAGAGGAAAGTGGTCTTGGTGCCAGTCTCATCCCTGGCTGCCTTGCCGATCACCCGCACCGGCCCGGTGGGGTAGCCGCGCTCGTAGCGTTGGAAGTGGCGGGCGCCATCGCGCCTCACCTCTACCTCGCACCACTCCGAGAGGGCGTTGACGGCCGAGACGCCCACACCGTGTAAGCCGCCGGAGACCTTGTAACTGCCGCCGCCGAATTTGCCCCCGGCGTGCAGAACGGTCATCACTACCTCCAGGGCTGGCTTCTGCATCTGGGGGTGGATATCCACGGGGATGCCCCGTCCGTTGTCAGTCACCGTGACGCTGCTATCCGGGTGGATGATGACCTCGATGCGGTCGCAGGCGCCAGCCAGAGCCTCGTCGATGGAATTGTCCACGACCTCATATATGAGGTGATGCAGGGCCTTCACGTCCGTGCCACCCACGTACATACCCGGCCTGCGGCGGACGGCTTCCAATCCTTCCAACACCTGAATATCTTTTGCTGCGTACGAATAATTATCCTGCTTAACCACTCATGCCTCCGTTAACCATGTGCGCAAAGCGCTCTTCCTCAGGCGCCCTTGACTCATCCCGCCACACGACCCAGCAACGCACCAGCTCAAATGGCGCGCAGCCTGATCTGTTGGACGACCCGCTCCACCCAGATAGTGGCGTCGTGATAGTAGATAAACGACGAGGCCAGCAGACCGGTGGTGACGAATCCATGTCCGGCAATAGCCAGCAACAACAGCCAGGAAGCCTCACCCGGCGCTCGCCATAAAATATCCAGACCCTCGCTAATCAGTACGACTACCAGGAAATACAGGCTCGTGGTGGGGAAGGCGTAGCGAGCCAGCCGGATGCTATCTCGCACAGCCGTCCATACCGGGCTTTGATTGGCAATGATGCCATGAGGGGAGAAGGCCAGCGGAAAGGCCAGCCAGACCAACAGCGCTCCGAGAGCCATCACGCCAATCTGCCCCAACATCAGCCCGCCCATCGCCATGAAGGAGATCAGGCAACTGCCCGGAATGAAGACTGCAAACAGAAGCACAACCATCAGCAAGGTGAGCAAAATCACGCGCAGAACGTCGCGCGGCCATTTGGAGAGGATTTTGCCCCACTGCATGCCAGCCGGTTGCGTAGCCTGAGCGACCACGGTGTAATACAGAGTACCGGCTACCAGTCCCAATGTGGTAAGCGCCAGCGTCACCGCCAGCGCCTCCCCTGCGGTGGAGAGCTCACGAAAAGCCGGCGCCCCCAGCGGGGTTTCCAGGGGCTGGATGGAGATCACCAGGCTGGGAATCCCGACAGGGTAAGCGCGCAACGA
>JAQUAE010000122.1 GCA_028687395.1 Anaerolineales bacterium
GGCAATTTTTTGGGAATCGTGCCGCCAGGGGTAGGCCGCGTCGATCAAGTCGCTGCGGTAGAGGGCGTACTGGTCGTCGATGTTCTCGTCGATGGTCACCCACTGCGCCCTTTCCGGGAGGCGCGGGTTGCAATTCTGGTTGACCACCACGATGTCGAACAGGTTGCCGCCCACATGCTCCTCCAGGGCGCGAATGTGATCGGCGCAGGAGTAGTGTTCGGTCTCACCGGTTTGCGTGGCTACGTTGCAGATGTACACTTTCAACGCCCGGCTGGCACGCAATGCCTCAGCGATATCTGGGACGAGCAGGTTGGGCAGCAAGCTGGTATACAGGCTGCCCGGCCCGATCACCACCAGGTCGGCCGCCAGGATGGCCTTGATCGCCTGTGGGAAACCGGGAGGAGAGTTGGGTTCCAGCCACACCCGGCGCACCCTCCCCGCAATCTCGGGGATATGATCTTCCCCTTCTACACGCACCTCCGACACCTGGTCCGGCAGGCGGACGTCGGCAACCAGGCGCACGTTGTGTAGCGTGGAGGGCAAGACTTGCCCATTCACCGAGAGCACCCGGCCGGACTCGGCCACCGCCTCCTCGAAGCTGCCGGTAATTTCAGCCAGCGCGCTGATGAACAGGTTGCCGAAGGAATGCCCATCCAGTCCACCTTCGCCGTCCGGGAAGCGGTACTGGAAGAGCTGCGAGAGCAGGGCTTCATCGTTAGAGAGCGCCGCCAGGCAATTGCGGATATCCCCGGGGGGGAGGATGCCCATCTCGCGGCGCAACCTGCCGGAGGAACCCCCCTCGTCGGCGACGGTCACGATGGCGGTCAGGTTGTTGGTGAAGTTCTTCAAGCCGCGTAAAACGGTGGACATACCATGTCCACCGCCCAGTGTGACGATGCGCGGGCCTTTCTCCCGCCGCCGGTAGCTGGTCAACGCCTCCACTACCGGGTGGCCTGGGCGCAGGTAGGGGGTCAGCAAAGTGCGGTTGATACCCCAAATGCCCGCCAGAATCAACCCCAGGCCCAACCCCCCGAAGATCACGGCGCGCAGCGGCCGCGCCAGGAAGCGCAGCGAGGCAGCCGAGAGCAGCGGCAACCACCACGTCTCGGGACTGGTGCGGTAGACGTCCAGAACCAGGATTGCGACTCCGACGCCGATCAGCGTCGTTCCCGCCAGCGTCAGAAGGAACCAGCGTTTCACCCCCAGCCCGGGAACGAGCCAGCGCAGCAAACGCAGGAGGCCCCCCCACTTGCCTCCTGGCGAAGGGCTCGAGAGCTTGGCCATAGTAGAAACGATAATAGCAGCCTTTCGGTGACTCGTCAACGTTGCCGCCCTGGCTATGCTATACTAAGAGCCGCAATCCTATGCCTCCACTATCGAAACGTTGGCAGATCGCCCCACGTCTCACCCCGGCCGCTGAGCAGGCTCTCAGTCGCTATCCTGCCTTCTTGCGCCAGATCCTCTTTAATCGCGGCTACGCCGCCGAAGAAGCGGCGCAGCGCTTTCTCACCGCCCAGCCCCTACGCGGCAGCGAGCCCGAGAACCTGCTCGGGATCCCTCTCGCTGTGGAACGCTTGCAGCACGCCATCCGCGCCGGTGAGCTCGTAGCTGTGTACGGCGACTACGACGCGGATGGGGTCAGCGCCACTGCCTTGTTGGGCCAGGCGCTGGCGGGTCTGGGCGCCCAGGTCAGCGAATACATCCCCAATCGTTTCGACGAGGGCTATGGGTTGAACAAGGAAGCGCTGGATACCCTCAGCCAGCGCGGGGCGAAAGTGGTGATCACCGTGGATTGCGGCATCCGCGCCTGGGAAGAGGCCGAACACGCCCGCAAGTTGGGCATCGATTTGATCATCACCGACCACCACCACCCGCTGGGAGAGCTGCCCCACGCTCTGGCGGTGATCAACCCCAAGCAAGCCGGGGATAACTACCCGGACAAGGACCTGGCCGGGGTTGGGATTGCCTATAAGCTGGCGGCTGCCTTGTTCAGGGCGAGCTCACCCGCAGGGATGGAATTTCGCCCTGGCGGTCTCGACCAGAGCGGCGCCGACGCCTTCCTGGACCTGGTGGCGCTGGGCACCATCGCCGACCTGGCACCGCTGGTGGGCGAGAACCGCACCCTGGTGCGAGCAGGCCTGAAGCAGCTCCACAGGCCGCACCGCCAGGGAATCGCCTCCCTGCTGGCCGTCTCCGGGCTGGCTGGAAGGCGAGTCACCGCCTCGGACGTGGGCTTTGTCCTCGGCCCGAGGTTGAATGCTGCTGGCAGGCTGGAATCCGCCCTGTCTGCCTTGCAGCTCTTGATGACCCAGGACGTGCGCGAGGCCGGACGCCTGGCGCAACAGCTCGAAATCCAAAACCGGGAGAGGCAAGAGCTGACCCGCCAGACCTATGCAGTTGCCGAGCAACTGGCCCTCGTTCCCGGAGACCAGCCTCTGCTGCTCTACGCCGCCCACGAGGAGTTCAATCCCGGTATCGTGGGCCTGGTCGCCTCCCGCTTGTGTGAGCAGTATTACCGCCCAGCCATTGTCGCCCACATCGGCCAGGAATTCACCCGCGCTTCTTGCCGCAGCATCCCCGAGTTTCACATTACCGATGCGCTGGATCGTTGCACGGAATTAATGGAACATCACGGCGGGCACGCCGCTGCAGCCGGCTTCACCGTCCATAACAGCAGGGCGGCTGAGCTCATCCACAAGGTGGAAGCGCTGGCTACCGAGGACCTGGCAGCGGTGGACCTGCGCCCAGTCATCTCCGTGGACATAGAGCTGCCCCTCGCCGAGCTGAAACCCGAGTTCCTGGAACACCTGGATCTATTGCAACCCACCGGATACGGCAATCGCCAGGTGATTTTCGTCACCCGGGAGCTCAAGCCGCAGCGTTACAAAGCCGTCGGCGCCGACGGCTCGCACCTGAAGCTCAGCGTCACCGACGGCTGGATCACCTACGACGCCATTGCCTTCCGCCAGGGTCACTGGGCGGAGCGCCTGCCGCCGAGGATCGACCTGGCCTACACCTTCGAGCGCAACGAATTCAACGGCGAGGTGAGCCTGCAGCTCAGGGTGCTCGACATCAAGCCATCCGGTCAGGAAAACTGAACTATTGTGACAGGGGGAAGGCGCGCTCAATCCACGAAGCGATACTTGAATAGCGTCCACATCGCTTCGAAGGCATCCCAAGCCTTGATTTTCTTGCCTTCGCTATAATCCCGCGGGTTGAAAGCAATGGGCACTTCGTAGATTCTGACCTTGCGCTTGAGAATCTTGGCGGTAAATTCCGGCTCGAAGTCGAAGCGCCGGGCGCGCAGGTTCAGCCCGAGCGCCACTTCCCTGCGGAAGACCTTGTACCCCGTCTCCATATCGGTGAGGATATTATTGTACAGGACGTTGGTCACCAGGGTGAGGATTTTGTTGGCCACCATGTTCCAGAATAGAATCGGCCGCCGCGCCCCCCCCAGGAAGCGTGAGCCGTATACCACGTCGGCAATGCCCTCCTGGATGGGCCGCAGCAGGTTGGGGTATTCGCGCGGGTCATACTCCAGGTCGGCGTCCTGGATGACGATCACCTCCCCTTGAGCGTGCTGGATGCCGGTGCGCACCGCGGCGCCCTTGCCTTGATTGCTCTCGTGAAGCACCACGCGCACGCAATTCTGCCCTTCCACCCCTGCCAGGATGTCCCGCGACCCGTCGCTGGAGCCGTCGTCCACCACGATGATCTCGCTGGCGACGTTCATCGCCTGCACCCGGCGCAGGATTTCCAGGATCGTCTTCTGTTCGTTGTAAACCGGAATCACCACGGAGACGTTCATAGCCAAAATTATACATGTAAGTGAGCACCTGGCATAACTGTAAATCAATTGGCTTTGTCTTAAATTAACCACGTGCTATAATCTTTATAGGACTTACACAGTTGGGGAGAGGAGGGGTGTTTGGGCGGGCTTCGCCCGCCCAAACACCCCACTTTCACGCTCAACTGCGCAACTTCTACTTTACAAACACCTGCCAGATACCCATATATGGAGGATGCAAGATGCCCCTAGTGCACCCCAAAACCCTCACCGGAGCTTCGGATACACCCCCACAGAACACCTTCCTGCCGCCCCCCATCACCAGCGTGAACGACACCGGGCTTTCCGCACTATGGATCCAGGACCTCATCCTCAAGGTGCTCTATTTTCAAGGCTACATGAGCGGCTTCAAGATAGCCGAGGAGATTGCCCTGCCTTTTGCCGGGGTGAGCGACCAGATTCTGGAGTCCCTGAAGCGCGAAAAACTGGTGGAGGTGAAATCCCAACAAGCCATGGGGCTGGGCGAAGGGTCGTACCAGTACGCCATCACCGGCGCGGGTATCGACCGGGCGCGCGAAGCCTTGGAACGCAGCCAGTACGCCGGACCAGCGCCCGTGCCGATCAACGTCTACAACAGCGCCATCCTGCGCCAGAGCCACGGGCGCACATTGATCACCAACAAGGTGCTGCGCGAAGCGTTGTCGCACCTGGTGTTGAACGAGCGCACCTTCCAACGCATTGGTCCGGCGGTCAACTCCGGCACCTCCATATTCATGTTTGGACCTCCCGGCAACGGTAAAACCACCATCGCCCGGACGATCGGCAACATCATCCTGCGCGAGAGCATGTACATCCCCTACGCGCTGTACATCGACGGGCAGGTGGTCAAGCTGTACGACTCGGTCAACCACCAGCTCGCCGACGAGGAGGACGTCACCCCCTTGGGCACCGGTTCGCTGCGCGCCGCCAGCCGCCGCGACCCGCGCTGGATTCGCATTCGCCGGCCTTTCATCGTGGTCGGCGGCGAGCTCAGCCTGGCCGGTCTCGATCTGGTCTTCGATGACGTGAACAAATTCTACGAAGCCCCCTTCCAGGTCAAAGCCAACTGCGGTATCTTCCTGATCGACGACTTCGGCCGCCAGCAAGTGCGCCCCCGCGACCTGCTCAACCGCTGGATCGTCCCCCTCGAAAACCGTATCGACTACCTGACCCTGCATACCGGGCGCAAGGTGGAAATCCCCTTCGACGTCATGGTCGTCTTCTCCACCACCCTGCCACCCAAAGACCTGGTCGACGAGGCCTTCCTGCGCCGCCTGCGACATAAGATCGAGATCGGCGACCCTAGCTACGATGAGTACCGCGAGATCTTCCACCGCGTTTCAGCCGATAAGGGCGTGGCTTATAGCGACGAGGCGTTGGCCTATTTGCTCCATGAATGGTACATCAAGCGCAATCGCAAGCTGCGCGCCTCCCACCCGCGCGACCTGTGCGACCAGATCCTGGACATCTCCCACTACCTGGGCGTCGAATCCTCCATGACCATCGACTTGATCAACCGGGCAGCGGAATCGTACTTCGTGGAAATTTGATCGCGAGAGGAGCCACCCCGCCTGCGCTTTATGTTTTCCCAGTTACCCCAACCGACGATATTTGGCCACCGGGGGGCAAGCGCTTACGCACCAGAAAACACCCTCGCCGCTTTCGAGCTCGCTTACGCCCATAAAGCGGATGCCGTCGAACTGGACGTCAACCTGTGTAAAGACGGGCACGTCATCGTCTTCCACGATGATTCCGTCGATCGCCTGACGGACGGGCACGGGCCGGTCAGCTCGTTCACCCTCGCCGAGTTGCGCCTGCTGGATGCGGGCAGCCATTTCAGCGCTGCCTTCCGCGGCGAGCGCATTCCCGCTTTGGCGGAAGTGTTGACCGCCCTCAGGGGCAAGCTGTTCATCAACATCGAGCTGAAGGATTTCCACAGCCTGACGAGCCCCTTGGTAGATAAGGTTGCCGAGCTCCTCGTCGCCCATGGCATGCAAGAGCAGGTGCTCCTCTCTTGCTTCAACGCCCTCACCCTGCTGCGCGCCAGGCGCCTCCTTCCCCACACACCCATCGCCCTGCTGGCTCTCTCCGGCTTGGGCAGGAAATTATCCGCCGCCTGGGTGAACGCCCTGGTAGGCTACCAGGCTTTCCATCCCTGGCACCAGGACGTCGACCGGGCGCTCGTTCAGCGCGTGCAGGCGCGCGGCCGGCGGGTGCATGTCTACACCGTCAACGACGCCGACGAGATGCGCCGCCTGGCAGCGCTCCAGGTGAATGGCATCATCACCAACGACCCGCTGCTGGCCAACCAGGTGCTGCGCCCCGCACTCACCCCTCAAGGGGCTGCCTTGCCATGATACCTCACGAATGGCTGGACGAAGCGCGCCAGCGGTTGGCGCCGCAC
>JAQUAE010000123.1 GCA_028687395.1 Anaerolineales bacterium
CCTGCAAGCGGTGCACCACCCCGGTAATTTCCGACATGCCCGCCAGCCCGGCCAGAGCTCCCGAGACCATCATCACCAATATGGTATTGCGGGTGATGTTTAGCCCGGCGTAGCGAGCGGCGGTAGGGTTATCGCCGATCAGGCGAATTTCATATCCCCAACGGCTGCGGTAGAGGATGAACCACACCACGAAGGCGGCAATGATTCCCAGCACCAATCCCAGGTGAACAGTCAGCCCGCGGAAAACAGGTACCTCTTTGGCGTAATCCGCCAGGCGCGGCAGCCAGGCATTGCGCGGAAACATGTGCGACATCTGGAAACCGCCCTCAGTCCACACCGCGTAAATGAAGAAATTGTTCCAGGCGACGGCAATGTAGTTCATCATCAAGGTGGTGATGATCTCATTGACGTTATACCTGGCTTTGAGGAAGCCGGGGATGAATCCCCAGATGGCACCCGCCAGGATGCCGGCCAGGATCATGACCGGGATGAATATCCACGGCGAGGTGTTTTCGGGGAGCAAGGGGATGAGCACTACCGCACTGGCGCCGAAAGCCCCCAGGAAGAATTGGCCCTCGGCGCCGATGTTCCACAGGCGCATGCGGAAGGCCAGCGCGCAGGCCAGGCCGACCAGGATGAGGGGGGTAGCTTTCACCAACGTGTCCGAGAACACGCCGAGGCTGCCGAAGGATGCCCGCGCGATGTGGGCGTACGAACGCACCGGGTCTCCGCCAGCCAGGGCGATGACCCCCCCGCCGAGCACCAGGGCAAAGAAAATGGCGCCAAATGAAACCAGTAAGGGGAACCACCTGGGGGGCTCTACCAAGCGCGGCTCGAAGCGCACGGTCAGCGGGAAACGCCAGGCGCGCCGGGGCGAGGAAACGGACTGTTCGGTCACGGCGTCACGCTCCTCTCGCGATTAATCTGCTCCAATGGCGTCCCGGTCATCATCTGGCCAATCGTGTCGATGTCTGCGTCTCTCACTTCGCCCATGATCATCCCTTCGTAGATGACATAAATCCGGTCGCTGAGCGACAATAATTCCTCTAATTCCTCGGAAATTAACAGGATCGCCGAATCCGCATCGCGCTGGGCGAGCAGCAGCCGGTGCACACCTTCGATGGCGCCCACGTCCAACCCGCGCGTCGGCTGTACGGCAATCATCAAGGCTGGCCCGGTGGAAATCTCGCGCGCCAGGATCACCCGCTGCAGGTTGCCGCCTGAAAGCATGCGCACGGGAGTTTCGACGTTGGGTACGATGATATCGAATTCGTCCTTCAACTCGTTGGCAAAATGGGTCGCTTCCCGGTAATCCAGCGCCATCCCCTGGGCGATAGGTGGCTTGCGGTAATTCTTCATGATGAGGTTGTCGGTCACGCTCAGGTTGGGCGCGGTGCCTACCTGCGTGCGGTCTTCAGGGATGTGCGCCATACCTTGCTCAATAGCTTTGGATGCGGGGCAATTGTCGATCTGTTCGCCCTTGAGCAGCACCGTACCGCCGATGCAGGTGCGCAAGCCAGTGATCACCTGGGCAAGCTCGCGCTGCCCGTTGCCAGCCACGCCCGCCAGCCCGACGATCTCGCCAGCGCGCACCTCTAACGATACGCCGCGCAGCGCCGGCAGCCCCTTGTCGTTGTCGGCGTGCAAATCCTGCACCTCCAGGATGACCTCGCCGGGCGTCTTGGGTCGCTTGTCCACCTGGAAAAGGACCTCACGCCCAACCATCAGGCGCGCCAGCTCCTGGCGGGAGGTATCCTCAGTTGCCAGGCCGGAGGCGGTGGCTTTCCCTTTACGCAGCACAGTGACGCGGTCTGCGATGGTCATCACCTCGTTGAGCTTGTGGCTGATGAAGATGATCGATTTGCCCTCGCTGACCATGACGCGCAGGGTGGCGAACAGGCCTTCGATCTCCTGCGGCGCCAACACCGCTGTAGGCTCGTCCATGATCAACACCTGTGCGCCGCGATAGAGCATCTTGAGCAGCTCCACCCGTTGCTGCTCCCCCACCGAGAGCTGCCAGACCTTGGCCTTGGGGTCGACGCTCAGCCCAAAGCGCTCGCCCAGCTCAGCCACCTCGCGGTGGTATTTAGCCAGGTTGAGGTGAAAGCGCGGCGAGTCCAGGCCGAGCAAGATATTCTCGGTGACCGTTTGCGAGGGGACGAGCATGAAGTGCTGGTGCACCATGCCAATGCCAGCTAAAATCGCATCCCGGGGAGAGGAAAACGAAACCGGCTTGCCGTTGATCAGGATCGTCCCGGCTTCAGCCCGGTATAGGCCAGCCAGGACGTTCATCAGCGTGCTCTTTCCGGCGCCATTTTCCCCGAGCAGGGCGTGGATCTCCCCTTTGCGCAGGTCGAAGTCCACGTTATCGTTGGCCAACACCCCTGGAAACTTCTTGACGATACCGCGCATCTCGACGACCAGGGGGGCATTACCCTGGCTTTCTGGACCAGGTGGATTCTCTTTCGCCATGGATTCTCTCGGTGTTCAAAAAAGGGGGGCCAGAACCCCTGGAGGTTCCGGCCCCTGGTGGTTGTTGCTTTATTGGCTCAAGCTGGGGAGTTCAGCGGTGATGCCATCCGCCCACCAGTACATACAGTACGTGCATTCCAGGCCCGGTGCTCCGGGCGGGAACTGGTCCAGGTCGGGCTGAGAGAACTTCTCGCCCTCGGGGACGATGACGTTGCCCTTGTTGTCCGTGATCGGGCCGGAGAAGACGTCGAAGCGGGTGAACTCACCGGCGAGCATTTGCGCCAGCAGGCTGCGCACCTCTTCGATCACTTCCGGAGGCAGGTCCTGAACGCCCGTAGTGGGCTCCTCACCCTCCATGAAGCCGAAGAGACCCAGACCGCCGGTGTCGGCATCGAAGTAATCCCAACCGGGGGTGTAGGTGCCGTCGATCAGGCCCTGCGCGATGCCGGCGTACACCGGTCCCCAGTTCCAGTAGGGGGCGGTCAGGCAGCGCTCGACTTTGCACGAACCCGACCAGTCATAGGTGACGCCCCATTTGCCCTTCTCCTGAGCCACGTCAGCCACGGCGGGTGTGTCTGCGCCGGTGAAGACCACCTGAGCGCCCGCATCGAACAGGGAAGCAGCAGCTTCCTTCTCGATGATGGGGTCGTGCCAGGTGTTGATCCAGCGCACGTCCATGGTGCATTCGGGGCAGGTCTTCTTCATGCCCAGCGCAATGGCGTTGCCCAGGCGGATTTCCTCAGGGATCGGGAAGGTGGCCATATAACCCAACTTCGGATTGCCGTCGGCCTTGGCGCGCGCTCCGGCGAGCATGCCCGCCAGGTACTTCATGCTTTCCATGGCGCCGAACAGGTTGCCAAAGTTAGTTGTGTTGGATTTGTAACCACTGATGTGGATGTAGGTGGTATCCGGGAATTCGCTGGCCACGATTTCCATCGGGTCCATGTAACCGAATGAGGTGCCGAAGATCAGGTCGAAGCCCTTGCGAGAAAGACTGCGGAAGATCTGCTCGGAGTCGGCGCCTTCGGGGACGTTTTCGATGTACGCCGTGTGCACGTTGGGCACGTTCTCCTGGACGTAGACCAGGCCTTCATAATGCGCCTGAGACCAACCACCGTCATCGTGGGGGCCGATCAGGACGAAGGCCACGTTGAACTTACCCTCCTCGATTTCAGGAATCTGGAAGCCGCCCACCTCTTCGACGGGGGCTTCGGTGGGCGCTTCGGTGGCGGCTGGCGCCTCGGTGGCGGCCGGGGCTTCGGTGGCGGCCGGCGCCTCGGTGGCGGCCGGCGGCTCTTCTGGAGGCGTGGTTGGCTTGGTTCCACAGGCGGAAAGCACCAGCGCAAACAGAACGAGCAGGCTGATCACATGCCAGACATTCTTGACGCGCATTACAACTTCTCCTCTCTTAAGATAGTTTGGACGGTACACGCAGAGTGATTCGGGGCTCCCATTTTTATTTCTGGTTTCACCTCCTGTGTGCATAACCCTACGGACCAATTTCCTTTGATTCTATAACAAAAAAAGGATTCTGACCGGTGCAACTTATCCTTCAAACGCTATTTTTAAGATTAGGGATGGGCTGTCTCAATCCGGGACGATCAAGGTGCCCGTCTCGCCGCGCAGCGCCCGGCCAATGTTCTCCGGGTTGGTGATGATGGCCTGCTTGCCGCCCGCTTCCAGGAACCAGATGATGGCTTCGATCTTGGGCGCCATCGACCCCTTGGCAAAGTGGACACCTTCCTTGAGGTGCTGCTTCGCTTCCGAGAGAGTCATTCGGTCCACCCAGGTCTGGTTCGGTTTTCCAAAGTTCAGGGCGATCTTCTCCACCGCGGTGGAGATCAGGAACAGGTCTGCCTTGATCAACCTGGCGAGCAAGCTGCTGGCGAAATCCTTGTCGATCACCGCGGCCGTACCCACCAGCTCGCGCTGTCCTTTATCGATGACCGGTATACCGCCCCCACCCACAGTAATCACCACCACGCCGGCTTCGATCAGACGCTGGACGGCCTCCAGCTCCACCACCTCGACCGGTATGGGGGAGGCGACCACGCGCCGCCAGCCGCGGCCGGCGTCCTCCACCACGTTCCAGCCCATCTCCTCAGCGCGCTTGCTCGCCTCAGCCTCATCCATGAAACTGCCGATGGGCTTGGTGGGATGCTTGAAGGCAGGGTCGTCCTTATCCACCAGCACCTGGGTGACCACGGTAGCCACCGGCTTGTGGATGCCGCGGCGCTGCAGCTCGTTTTGCAGGGTCTGCTGCAAGGCGTAGCCGATGGCGCCCTGGGTATCCGCGCCGCACACGTCGAGGGGCACTTCGTGCATGCCCTCTACCTTGTGGGCAATCTCCGAGCGGCGCAGGATGAAGCCCACCTGCGGGCCATTGCCATGGCCGATAGCCACATCCCAGCCGGCCTCGATCATGTCGGCAATGTGGTAGGTGGTCGCTTTGGCTGCCTGGTACTGGTCTTCGACCGTCTTATGCTTCTCGTCTTTGATCAGCGAATTACCGCCGATGGCGACGACGGCGACTCTCTTTTCTTTCATAGGCTCCTCTTCGTTTAGCTCATGGTCAAAGCCATCACCGCTTTCTGGACGTGCATGCGGTTTTCGGCTTCGTCGTACACCACAGATTGGGCGCTGTCGATTACGCCGTCGGTGACCTCGATGTTGCGGTCGGCGGGCAGCGGGTGCATGTAGATGGCGTCCGGCCTGGCCAGGGCCATCTTGCGTTCATCTGTGATCCAGTGCTTGTATTTGCTGATGATGCGCGCCCCTTCGTCTGCGTCGGGGGTGTGCACCATGGCGCCCCAGGACTTGGCGTAGATGATATCCGCATCCTTGAACGCTGCTTCCATGTCATCTACGACCTCGAAGCCGGCGCCGTGCCTGCGCGCTTGCTCGCGGGCCTGCTCCATGATATCCGGCATCAGCTTGAACTCGGGCGGGTGCGCCAGCACGACGTCCAGGCCGAAGCGCGGCATCTGCAACACCAGCGATTGCGGCACCGACATGGGTTTCTGGTAAGACGCGGCGTAGGCCCAGGAGACGACCATCTTCTTGCGGCGTAAATCGCGGCCCTTTTTCTCCACGATGGTCATCAAGTCGGCCAGAATCTGGAAGGGATGGTAAATGTCACACTGCATGTTGAGCACGGGAACACGGGAGTGCTTCGCAACCGCGTTCAGGTAGCCATTGCCCACGCCCCAGTCCACGTGGCGGATGGCGATGCCATCGAAGTAGCGCCCGAAGATCTCGCCGATCTCCTTGGGCGTGTCGCCGTGGGCGATTTGGGTAGTTTTGCTCTCGATGAAGGCCGCGTGGCCGCCCAGTTGGGCCATGCCGGCCTCGAAGGAGCCGCGCGTGCGCGTGCTGGAGAAGAAGAAAAGCATCGCCAGCACCTTATCCCGCAGGTAGGGGTGTAGCTCGCCCAGGGCGCGCTTGCGTTTGAGGTCGAAAGCCACGTCCAGGACGGTTTCCACCTCCTCTTTGCTGAAGTCCAGGTCGCCGATCAGATCGCGACCGCGCAGGTGTGTTTGCATCGTTCATCTCCTATAGGCTGAAGACTATAAGACTCTCTTATTCCATCGCGCCTAATACCAGCGCCAGCAGCGCCATGCGCATGGCCACGCCGTTGAAGGCTTCCTGCCAGTAGCGCGACCAGCGGGTGATATCCACGTCGGTGGGGATCTCGTCCATGCGCGGCAGGGAATGCAGCAG
>JAQUAE010000124.1 GCA_028687395.1 Anaerolineales bacterium
GGAAGTGTTGCCCGATGAGCAATCCCTTGCCCGTGACGCTCTTGTAGATTTTGGGATATTGTTCTGCCAGCTCTTTGAGCTTTGCGATCAGGTAATCACCCTTCTCCGCAGCCTGCTCCCACAGCCGATCGCGCAGGGTGATGTTGATCGCCGCGATGGCCGCCGAGCAGGCCAGCGCCCCGCCTCCGGTAGTGGTGGTGTGGATGAACGGGTTGGGGTCCATCATCACCTGCCAAATTTCCTCGGTGGAGCAGAAGGCGCTAATCGGCATGACCCCGCCGCCCAGGGACTTGGCCACGGAAAGGATATCCGGAGCCACATTCCAGTGATCGACGCCCCAAAGTTTACCGGTGCGTCCCATGCCGGTCTGGACTTCATCGGCAAGCAACAGCACGCCGTAGTGGCGCGTCGCTTCACGGATGCGCGGCCAGAAGTCGTCTGGCGGCACGATGGCGCCCGCTTCGCCCTGAATCGGCTCCATCAACACCCCGGCGATGTCGATACCTACCTTCTGGCAGATATCCAACTGGCGCTCGACGGCATCTGCGTCCCCAAACGGGACGTGATAGATCGGGCCGCCATACAACATTCCCGGCGGTTGGCGGTAATCCGCTTTGCCCATCATGCTCAACGAGCCCATCGTCTTGCCGTGAAACGCCTTTACCGCCACGATGAAACCGGATTTGCGGGTGTACATCTTGGCCAGCTTGATAGCGCCCTCGATGGACTCCGTGCCACTGGCGCAGAAGAAGCTGTACTTGATATCCCCCGGGGTGATCAACGCCATCAAGCGCGCCAGCACGCCCCGCAGGGGATCGATCAGCTCCTGACTCGGCATCGGGGTGCGGTTCAATTGAGCGCGCACCGTTTCGATCACCTCTGGGTGACTCCAGCCCAGGTCGAGCAGGCCATACCCGCCCAGGCAATCGATGTACTCCCTGCCCAGGATATCCTTGAAGATTGCCCCGCTTCCTGTCCATTCAGTGGCAGCCCAATCGCCCGCCTCTGTGACCGATTTGCGATATTCCAACCAGCCTTTGTTGAAGTGCTCGGCAAAGTTTTGTTTAGATTCCTCGATGATCTTTTTCCCCTCAACCTCGCCAATCTCTGTTTTCTTGATAATCTCTCGCCAGCGTTGTGAGTAAGTCAATGCCTCGTCCAGTGATTTTGCCATCAAGCCCTCCACAATTTCTCCTTCTCGAATATGCAATCCCCATACGATCTAGCCACACGATCAGGATGAATGAAGCCACCTCCTTCCAGGCTATCCGAACTGACCTAAATATTCGTCTTCTTCTTGACGCACGAAGCTGGAATCTGCCACTGGTACACATCCTTGAGGGTGTAGGGAACGATGGAGGTCTCTGTTTTCTTCACGAATGGGATTTTGCCCACCACGCGGGTGATGAAATCATAGATCTCCTCATTGTCCCTTCCCACCACCTGGATGCTGACGTCGTTTTGCCCGATTGAGCAGGCGACGTAACTCACATTCTCATAGCTGGTCAGGAGCTCTGCCACCTCTTCGATGTGCCCGCTCTCGACCTCCAGGAAGACATCCGCAGTAACCGAAAGACCGAGCGCCTTGGGATCGACGATAGCGCTCACCCGAATCACCCCCCCTTCGATCAAGCGGTCCAAGCGATACCGCACCACGCGCTCGGTCACATTGCCAAGCCGACGGGCAATCTGGGCTGCGTTCATCCGCCCGTCCTCGATCAATAATGTCACAATACTCTGATCTATATTGTCGATTTCTAACATTTATTTGGTTAGCTTTGACTGATTATGACATCTCCTTTGTTATAGTTTATTTTTGTCATTTGTGTCAAGTGACTTAAGTCATGTCCTAGAATTTGCGCGTCCATTCCTTCGGCCAGCGCTCGATGACCACCTTCTCCTGGGTGAAAAACTGGACCGCATCCATCCCCTGTCCATGTGGTACGCCAAAGAAGCTCTGTTTCCAACCGCTGAAGGGGAAGAAGGCCATAGGTGCTGCCACCCCGATATTGACGCCGATGTTGCCGGCGTCTGCCTCGTAACGAAACCTGCGGGCTGCCTGACCGCTGGAGGTAAATATGCACGACATGTTGCCGTATTCCTGGCTATTTACCAGTTTCAGCGCCTCATCGAGGTGCTCCACGTGGATAAGACCGAGCACCGGGCCGAAGATTTCAGTCTTGAACACCTCACCTCCCAAGGGGACATCCCCCAGGACCGTCGGGCGGACGAAGTTCCCCTGCTCGTAGCCAGGTACTCGCGCCCCGCGCCCATCCACGAGCACACTGGCGCCCTCCTGAGCGCCGCTGGCGATCATCGCCTCGATGCGCGCCTTACTCTGGGGGGAGATGACCGGCCCCATCTCGACCCCTGGCTCCAGGCCGTAGCCCACCACCCTGCGTTGCGCCGCGTCGCAAATCGCTTCGCTGAAAGCCTGGCGCGCCTCTCCCACGGTAACGGCGAGGGAGGTGGCCAGGCAGCGCTGCCCGGCGCTGCCGAATGCGGAATCCGCCACCACCCGCGTGGTCATGTCCATATCCGCGTCCGGCATGACCACGATCAGGTTCTTCGCCCCGCCTTGACACTGGGCGCGCTTGCCGTTCGCCGCCGAGCGAGCGTAGATGTAGCGGGCTACCGGCGTGGAACCCACCATGCTAACCGCCCGGATGGCCGGGTGGTCCAGGATGGCGTCCACAGTGTCCCTGGCGCCGTTCACCAGGTTGGCCACCCCTCTGGGCAGCCCGGTTTGGGCGATCAAGGCGAAAATCTTCTGCATGGTCAATGGCACGCGTTCAGATGGCTTGACGATGTAGGTATTGCCGCAGGCCAGCGCGTAGGGCATGAACCAGAAGGGTATCATGCCGGGGAAATTGAAGGGGGCGATGACCGCAGCCACGCCCAACGGCTGGCGGATCATCATCTCGTCGATTCCTGGGGCGATGTCCTCGGAGAAGCTTCCCAGCACCATCAGCGGGATGCCACAGGCCGTCTCGACGTTCTCGATCGCCCGGCGCATCTCACCCTTCGCCTCGTCCAGGGTCTTGCCGCACTCGATGGTGATGGTGCGCGCCAGCTCCTCGAAATGCTCTTCCAGGAGGTTCTTGAGCTTGAACAGGTACTGCACTCGCTCGGTAGCCGGCGTTCTGCGCCATTCGGGGAAGGCCTGAGAAGCCGCCTGGGCAGCTTGATCCACTTCTTGGGGCGGCGAGAGGGGTGTCTTCCCCAAAATCTCCGCGGTGGCCGGGTTGGCGACATCCACGTACTGGTCGGCGCTGGAAGAGCGCCACTCATTGGCAATGAAATTAGCAATTTTCTGCGCGGTGGGCATGCAACCTCCTCATGTTTGTCATTTTTCAGCGACGTGTTGGTCGCTAATCAGCAGGGCCTTTTCGACGCTGCGCAAGCCCTCTTCGAGCTGCTCGAGCGTGATGCACAGCGGTGGCACGACAAAGACCATGCTTCCCTGGGGGCTGGCCATCATGTAGGTGAAAAGCCCTTGTTCTTTAAGGCTTGCGCCAACTTCCTTCATCACCCCCGCCGGAATGGGGGCTTTGCTCTCCCGGTCGCTGACCAGCTCGACGACCGAGAATAAGCCGATATAGCGCACGTCGCCCACCGAGATGTGGGATACTTTGATCTGCTCCAGGCGGGCGCCCAGGCGGGCGCCGACCGCTCGAGCGTTCTCGATCAGGTTATCTTCTTCGTAGACCTCCAGGGTCGCCACCCCCGCGGCGCAAGCCAGCGGGTGGCCGCTGTAGGTCAGGCCGCACCACAGCATCTTGTCTTCGAAGAAGGCTGCGATCGGCTCGGAGACGATCACCGCCCCTAAGGGCACGTAGCCGGCGGTGATCCCCTTGGCGGTGGTGATCATATCGGGAACCACGTTCCAGTGATCGACGGCGAACCACTTGCCGGTGCGCCCCCACCCGCTCATCACCTCATCCGAGATAAGCAGGATGCCATAGCGGGTGCATATCTCGCGCAGGCGCGGCCAGTAATCATCGGGTGGAACAATGATTCCATTCGACCCGGTGACGCCCTCCATAATAACGGCTGCCACTCTATCTGGTCCTTCGTATTGCAGGATCTCTTCCACGTGGGTGATACACTCACGGTGGCAGGCCTGCTTCGTCCAGCCGAACGGGCAGCGGTAGCAGTGCGGGTCGAGGAAGTGCACCACGCCCGAGATCGCCGGCTCTGCCGACAAACGGCGCGGGTCGCCCGTCAGGGCAATGGCGCCGTGGGTGGCGCCGTGGTACGAGCGGTACCGGGATAGGATCTTGTGCCGGCCGGTGAACAGGCGAGCGATCTTGATGGCGTTTTCGTTCGCCTCCGCCCCTCCCAGGCAGAAGAAAGTCTTTTTTAGATTGCCGGGCGCCACCTGGGCAATCTTCTCGCCCAAAAGGCCACGCGGTTCGGTGGCAAACCCCGGGTGAGCGTAACATAGCGTGGCTGCCTGTTCTTGAATCGCCTTGATCACCTTGGGGTGTTGATGGCCGATGTTCAGATTCATCAACTGCGAGGAGAAGTCCAGATAGCGCTTGCCATCCGCGTCCCAGAAATAGGCGCCCTCACCGCCCACTGCCGGGATGGGCGCCACTGTGGATTGCACCGACCAGGAGAACAGGGTGTACTCCCGGTTCAAGCGGACGATATCCTGGGACGAAAGTCCCTTGCCAGTATTCATGTTGACCTCCTGTGAGAAATGTTCCACGAAATCCAAATTTCAACTTAAGGGTAGGGCGTGATTCCACCCCAGTAACGAAAATTGGCATTCACCCTCAGGGGTGATATTCGACAGGCGCGTTGCTGCACCGCGTAGCTTTTTGCTCGCTCAAGCGACATGGTTTCCCTCCCCAGCAGTGTGCGGTTGTCCTGGCGACCCGGGATTATTTCCCGTCTTTGCAGACACCCTCCGGGATGCGCCATTGATACACGTCTTTTATTATCCGCGGCACGATCGAAGTGGTGGTCTTACGCACACCCGGCACCTTACCGATCAGCTCAGTGACCAGGCGATAGACTTCGTCCGTGTCCGACGCCACCAGTTGCACGCTGACGTCCGTTTCGCCAATGCTACAGGCCACATAGCTCACGCACTCGAGGGTCGCCAGCTTGTTGGCAACCTCGAGGATCGAATCAGCATCCACCTCCAGCAAAACGTCAGCCACAACCGACAGGCCGAAGGCGCGCGGGTTTGGGATGGCGTTGATGCGAATCAACCCCTCCTGCACCATGCGCTCGATGCGATAACGCACCACGCGCTCGGAGACGTTTCCCAGGCGACGGGCCAGCTCCGAGGCCGGCATTCTGCCGTCCTCCATCAGTAGATTGACGATATCACGATCTATTTTGTCTATTCCGTACATTTTTCTACTATTTTCTATCCGATACTTTTAGAAGTTACGCAGTTGAGCGTGATCCTCCCCCCAACTGCGTAAGCCCTAACTTTATTATTATCCTATACTCCAAGGTGCTGTCAAGACGCTACCTGCGCCGCATGATCAGCCACATTGCGCAGCGCCCTGCTCCCAGCCAGGCGGAAGAGGGTCACTCACAATCGGCTGAGGGCCTCTTCGACATTATTCATTGCTGCTTGCCGCACCGCCTCCGTTGGGTGCTTTAGCCGCGGGTAGAGCATCCAGACCAGGATGCCCTTCTCGGTGTGCAAGCGGTTTTCCGCCTGGTCGAAGATGATCGATGCCGGTGAATCCATGACCTGGTCTGTTACTTCCACGCCGCGCGAAGCCGGCAAGCAATGCATGAACTTGCAATGTGCGGGCGCATGCGCCATCAGCTCGGCGCTGATCTGGTAATCCGGCATGAAGGCCTGTCGCCGTTCGGGGATTTCATTCTCCTGCCCCACCCACCACCACAAGTCAGCGTAGATGAAATCCGCCTTGCGCACGGCGGCGCGCACGTCCTCGGCGACGCGCAGTGAGCCTCCTGATTCCTGGCAATTGCGTTGGGCTATGCGCAGCCATTCCCGGGGAGGCTGGTATTTTTCAGGCGCGGCGTGGGTGAACTTCATCCCCAGCCTGGTGCAGATGAACATCAACGAGCTCAAGACGTTGGTGGCATCTCCCACGAAGGTGACCTCCGCGTCCTCCAGCCGTTTGCCTGGAGGCCGGTGTTCGAGCATGGTCAGGACGTCGCAGCCCA
>JAQUAE010000125.1 GCA_028687395.1 Anaerolineales bacterium
CCTGAAAGGGGCGGGCTGCGCTTCGCCCTGTGCAATCGCGCCGCTCTGGAGAGTGCATGAGATGAAACAAATTTGCGTTATCGGTGTGGGCTATGTCGGGTTGGTGACGGCTGCCTGCTTTGCCGACCTGGGTAACCGGGTTATTGCCCTGGACATCAATGCAGAGAGGATCGAAGGGCTGAAGAAGGGCGTGATGCCGATCTACGAACCCGGCTTGAAGGAGTTGGTGGAGCGCAACGTGGAGTCGGGCAGGCTCGCTTTCACCACCTCCTACACCGAAGGCCTGGCAGGGACGGAGTTCGTCTTCATCGCCGTCGGCACCCCCTCCGGGGTAGATGGCGAAGCGGATTTGCGCTATGTCGCCGCCTCAGCCCAATCCATCGCCGAGAACATGACCCAGCCTCTGATCATCGTCAACAAATCTACTGTCCCGGTAGGCACCGGCGACTGGACGGCCGACATCATTCGCAAGCACCAGCCCGAGCCAATTCCTTTCTCCGTGGTCTCCTGCCCGGAATTCCTGCGCGAGGGTTCGGCGATCAGCGATTTTATGCAGCCTTACCGAGCTGTCCTGGGGTCGCTGGACAAGGACGCAGCGGAGAAGGTGGCCCACTTACACCTGCCCTTGCGCGCCCCGATCGTGATCACCGACCTGCGCACAGCAGAGATGATCAAGTATGCCTCCAACGCCTTCCTGGCCACAAAAATCTCCTTCATTAATGAAATCGCTAACATCTGCGAAGCGCTCGGTGCGGACGTCAAGGAGGTGGCGGCAGGGATGGGGTATGACCAGCGTATCGGCTCCCATTTCCTGGACGCCGGCCTGGGATACGGCGGTTCCTGCTTTCCAAAGGATGTGAAAGCCCTGGCCTACATGGCGGCGGAGAAAGGGCGCCACCCCCAATTATTGCACGCCGTGATGGAAATCAATGACGACCGGCGCCCCATGCTGGTCAGCCGCTTGAAGGAGATGCTGGGTGATCTGGCCGGGAGGACGGTAGGATTGCTGGGGCTTTCCTTCAAGCCCAACACGGATGACATGCGCGATGCCCCTTCGATCACCATTTCCGAATTGCTATTGGCTGAAGGGGCGCGCGTGCGCGCCTACGACCCTGTGGCGATGGAAAACGCCCGCGAGTTGATGCCGCGTGTCGAGTTGTGCAATGACCCCTACAGCATGGCGCAAGGGTGTCACGCCCTGCTGCTCATCACCGAGTGGAACGAGTTCAAGCACCTCGACCTGGCGCGGGTGCGGGAGGGGATGCGCCAGCCAGTCATCCTGGATGGGCGCAACATCTACGACCCGGCGGTGATGGCGGCGCTGGGCTTCCATTATCGCGGCCTTGGGCGGGGCTACAACCGTAGTGCGCTTGGGGTGGAAGTTGACCGACAGGCCGCCGCCGATTTGTGATTACGAAGGCTCCGATTACCAGGAGACCTTCTGGGACGCTGGAGGGCGGGCGTACGAAGACCGCTGTGAAGAGATTGCCTTGCGCCGTCTTTTGCCCACCGCCGGGGAGCTGCTGCTCGAAATTGGCGCCGGGGCGGGGCGCAACACCCCACGTTACAAGAATTATCGCCGCGTTGTCCTGCTTGATTATTCGCGCACCCAATTGCAGCGTGCCCAGGAGCGCCTGGGGAGCGGCAATGGCAGGTATATCTACGTCGCTGCGGATGTGTACGCCCTGCCCTTCGTAGTAGGTCTCTTCGACGCGGCGACCATGATCCGCACCCTGCACCACATGGCCGACGCCCCGCGTGCTTTGCAGCAGGTGCGCCAGGTGTTGCGACCAGGTGCGGTTTTCATCCTGGAGTACGCCAACAAACGCAACCTCAAAGCCATAATCCGCTACTGGCTGCGCCGCCAGGCTTGGTCGCCGTTTTCCCTCGCTCCTGTTGAATTTGCGCGCCTGAACTTCGATTTCCACCCTCGCGCTATCCGGCGCTGGTTGCAAGACAACCGCTTTGCGGCGCAGCGCACGCTGACCGTCTCCCACTTGCGCGTCTCGATCCTAAAACGCGCCTTGCCAACCGGCGTGCTGGTGGGAATTGACTCTCTGGCGCAACTGACCGGGGATTGGTGGCAGCTCAGCCCGAGTGTCTTCGTCCGGGCCGAGGCGCTGGGCCCTTCACCCATCGCCAGCCCGGGCGAATTCTTCCGCTGCCCCGCTTGCCAGCAGGCACGCCTGGTGGAGCACCCCGGCAGTCTGACCTGCAGCGCCTGTTCCCGGGAGTGGCCTGTGGAGGCGGGAATTTACGATTTTAGAGTTCGCTAGCAGGGGGCAGTTTTTCCACTACCCAGAAGTGTGACAATCCGAATCGCTGCAGTGGCGTTCGTTCCAGGGCATGCAAGGACGCCCGCAGCCACTTTCCCAACCTGGGGTGCCGGGCGATGATGTTGTCGTATGCTCCGAAGATGATTCTGCGCTCGATGACCCTGACCGGCAGCCCTGCGAAGAGCTTTTCCAGGTTGCGGCGGGTGTAGGCGCGCACGTGCGACGCCAGGCGGTTCCGCAACACGTCGGGCAGGTAATTCACCAGCGGGATGTTGCCGAAGCGATACATCCCACCCCAGTAGATTCCGTGGGTTTCGAAAGGGTAGCCGCGGTTGGGGGCAAAGAGCACGATGCGTCCCCCCGGGCACAGCACGCGCACCATCTCCTGCACCGCAAGGCTGTCATCCAGTACGTGTTCGATCACCTCGTGACTGAGAATCAAGTCGAAGGCGTTCGTCGGCAGGGGCAAGCCTTCCCCGGCTGCGCGCAGGATGGCGTGGGAGCGCTTACGGGCTTCGATCGCCCGGCTGGCGTCGAACTCCAGTCCGGCAGCCAGGCTGGCGAGCGGCTGGAGATGTTCCAGGTAAAGGCCCACCCCGCAGCCGTTGTCGAGTGCCTTGCCATGGGCGCGCTCCCCGGCCGCGTCCAGAATCAGGCGCAAGCGGCGCTCCTGCCCTGCCCTCCAGACGTAAGAAGGTTCCCCCCGCAAAGCGGCTTTCTCCAGGTCCGGGCCGTTCATTCCAGGCGGAACTCCTCTTTGTGACCAAAACTGCGCCGGTTGTCGACCAGGCGCACCCACTCCGGGATGAAGGCAAAGAGCGCGTTGCGGCGGACGATGACCTTGAGCCCGGCGACGAAGGGGAATTTGGCGGTATACAGCTCCCAGGAGGCCTTCCACTCGTCAGGCGCTTCGATGCGCCTCAGGCGGCCGCGCAACTGCAAGCCGTGGATATCGCGCCAGGACTGGCATTCGGGGTGGATGCTGGCAGCCGCCAGGGGGTTTTCCAGCCCGTCACGGATGTGCTGGCTGTTGGGATCGGAAAAGAAAAACAGGTGCAGGTGCGAGTCGCTGGCGAAGTAAACCGCGGCGGCATGAGGCTCCCCCTGCAATGAGCACGTTGCCAGCGTCATCGTCGTGGTGTTGGCCAGGATTTCCAGCACTTCCTGGTTCATTTCACTCCCCAATGAATGGCGACTGTGCCCAGCATCACCCGGCGGAAATCCACCTGGTTGAAGCCCGCGGCGACCATCAGCTCGGCCAGCCTTTCGGCGGGCAGGAAGCCCTCCGTGGAAGCCGGCAGGTAGGTGTACGCCTCCCGGTCGCCGGTGATCCAGCCTCCCAGAGTGGGTATGACGTAATGCAGGTGCGCGTTGACCAGGGGCGAGAGGCGTGTGCTGGCGGGGCGGGTGGTATCCAGCGCCACCAGCACCCCCTCCGGCTTCAGCACGCGGTGCTGTTCGCGCAAACACTGGAGCACGTCGCTGACATTGCGCAGCAGAAATCCGGACACCACGGCGTGGAAGCTCTCTTGCGGGAAGGGCAGCCGCAAGCCGTCCGCCGCGCACCACACAAGAGGCAGGCTGGAGGCGCGCCGTTGGCCGACGCGCATCATTGCCAGGGTGAAGTCCGCCGCAACAGGCCGGCAGGAAGGCGCCTGGCGCAGCGCCTCACGAGCCAGGTCACCAGTGCCAGCCCCCAGATCGAGCAAGCGCCCCCCGGCGGGCAGGCAAGCGCGGCGAATGACCTCCTTGCGCCAGCGAACGTCCTGCCCACCGGTCATCAGCCGGTTCATCAGGTCATAGCGCCGGGCGATGCGGGTGAACATGCGTTGGACGGCATCCGCCCGCTTATCGACGCTATTTGCCGGCTCGCTCACCCTTCGGCGTTTCCTTCCAGGAAGGCCGCGTCCTCGGCCTGGGCGACGCGCTTCCCTTCCGCCACGTTGACGGTGGTCAGGATGAAGCCCCCGACGACGAAGAAGGCAATCAAGCTGAGGACGGCCGGGCGGCTGTTTCCCAGCCAGGCGCCGGCGGCGGCGAAGAACAGTGGCCCGATGAAGGCCGAGAACTTCTCCATGATGCCGAACAGCCCGAAGAACTCGCCGCTCTTCGTGGCCGGCGACATACCGGCGTACAGGCTGCGGCTCAACGCCTGGCTGCCTCCCTGAACGATGGCGACCATCCAGGCCAGGAACCAGAATTCGATGACCGAGTTGAGGAAATAACCCCAGATGGCGATGACGGTGTACACCAGGAGCGAAAGCAGGATGCTGCGCTTGGTATCCAGGAATTTCACCACCCCCGAGAACAGTAGCTTCCCAAACAAGAAAGCCAGCAAGAGCCCGATGAGCTCCAGGATGACGATCAAACCGATGATGGTGCCCAAATTGCTAACCCGAACCGCGGGCAGCACCTCGATTCCGCCCAGGGTGATGGCGGTCCCCTGGCTCGCCGGATTGCTTTGCCCGGTGTTGACGATGCTCAGGGTGTGCTCACCGGGCGATTGGGCGTCGAAAGTCTGGCTGACCTCGTAGCGCACCGTGCGGTTGTAGCCATCGACGGTGACCGGTTGGTTGCTGGTCTCGTCGATGACGGGTTGGCCGTCGATCAGCGCGGCCCAGATGCCCCCATCCGGACCCAGGCTATGAGTGATTTTAATTTTTTGTCCGTTGAAGGCAAAATCGAAACGTGCGGCGGGGTCGGTGGAATGGATGTACACTGCGTCGGAATCGCTGCCCAGCTCCTTGGCCGGCACCGTGGTGGTTTGCCAGCTTCCGGTCAGGCGGATAGCGGGCGCATCGGCTGTATAGGCGCCCTCGCCGACAGCGGTGCTGGTGTTTGCGAAGCGCGGCGCGGGAGAACCGACGACATCGGAGGGCAACGCACGCGCCCCATAGACGCCGCACAACGGCAGCGCCACCAGGTTGAAGAGGACGAAGGCCAGGTACAGTGGGCGTTTTTTATCACCCGTGGAGGGCAAGCGGCCGAAGATCAGGCTGTAAGGGATGCCGACAAATTGCACCAGCAACAGTGCCAGGATCAGCTCCACGGAACCAAATCCGAGCTCGGCGCCGTAAATTGCCGCCACCCCGATGATAGTTCCGATGCCATCATTGTAGACTAAGAACGCCAGCAGGAGTTTGAACAGCTCCCGATATTGGCGGATATCACCCAGGGTTTTACCCAGGCGCTTGAAGCTGGCGGCGAGCAGGTTTTCGCCATCGCCGAGCCGGGCCGTTGCTGTGTGTGGTTCGGGCACGTGGCGGAAAATGGGGATGGAGAACAGCGCCCACCAGATGGCGACGCTGAGGAAGGAGAGGCGCGGTCCCCAGGTGCCGGGAAGCAACTGGATCATGACGATGTTGATTGCCAGCAGGATGCCGCCGCCCAGGTAGCCCATGGCATAGCCGCGCGTCGACACCCGGTCCTGGTCCTCTTCCCTGGCCACGTGGGCCAGCAAGGCATCGTAGAACGAATTGGCGCCGCTGAAACCGATGCGCCCGATGATCCCCAGGATGGAGGCCAGAATCCAATCGCCGGTGCTGACCAGGACGAGCAACGCCGTGGCGACGATTCCAATCCCGGCGAAGATCGCCAGAAGGCGTTTCTTGCCGCGCATGATATCCGAGATCGTCCCCAGGATGGGCGAGAGGATAGCGATGATGAATAAGGACAGGCTGAGCCCAAAGCTCCAATAAGCCGTGGCGACGGCCGCGCTGGGCAGCGTGGCGCCGGCGACCTGGCTGAAGTACACCGGCAGCACCGCCGCCAGGATCGTGGTGGCAAACGCGGAGTTTGCCCAGTCGTACATGGTCCATGCCCAGATGCGGCGTTTGTAAGTGGCCTCATCGAGGCTGGTGAAG
>JAQUAE010000126.1 GCA_028687395.1 Anaerolineales bacterium
TGATCTGGGACGTCCCCTCCGAATTTCCTCCCTCGGGCAACCCCGCCGACACGCGCCCGCCCTATAAGCCGGTCAATTACGACGAGCGCTTTCACGGGCCGGTAACCGTGCGCACCGCGCTGGCCAATTCTTACAACGTTCCGGCCGTCAAGGCGCTCAACTTCGTAGGTATCTACGACGACCCAGTGACGCCGGCGGCTGAAGGGGTTATTGCGGTGGCTAAGCGCCTGGGCATTAGCACCCTGACGCGGGATGATTATGGCCTCTCCTTGACCCTGGGCGGCGGTGAGGTCACCTTGCTGGAATTATCCGCCGCTTATGCCGCCTTCGCCGCAGATGGGCGCCGGGTGACTCCCCACGCCATCACTCGCATCCTGGACTATCAGGGCAACCTGGTGTACGAATACCAACCACCCGCCGCCGAGCAGGTCATCCGCCCCGAACACGCGTACCTGATTACCTCGATCCTTTCCGACAACCAGGCGCGCTCGCCCGCCTTCGGCCCCGATTCCGTGCTCAACCTGCCCTTTCCGGCGGCCGCTAAGACCGGGACGACGAATGACTTCCGGGATAACTGGACGATCGGTTATACCCCGGACCTGGTTACTGGCGTGTGGGTGGGCAACGCTGATTACACCCCCATGCGTGGGGTGAGCGGCATGACCGGCGCGGCGCCCATCTGGGCGGAGTTCATGCAGACTGCTGCGCCGCGCCTCAGCAGCGGAGCGACTGCCTTTGCTCGTCCTGCGGGGATTCAAGAACGAGTAATCTGCGCCATCTCCGGCGCTGAACCCTCCGAATGGTGTCCCAAGCAGCGCAGTGAGCTGTTCGCCTACGACCAACCACCGCTGCCCAAGGAACGGGACCTATGGCAAAAGGTGCACATCGACACCTGGACCGGATTGCTGGCTTCCTCGGGTTGCTCTGGGTTCAGTGAAGAGAAGTTCGTGCTCAACGTCACCGATCCCTTCGCGGTCAAGTGGATCAAGAAGGATGCCGATGGGAAAGCTTGGGCGGAAAGCGTCGGCTTTCGCAAACCTATCCTGTTCACCCCCTCCCGTGAGTGCCGGGCGGACGATCCCCGTCCGAAGCTATCTATCAACTCACCTGGGGATGGGGCCACCATCTTCTCCAGTCCAGTGGATATCATCGGTCAGATATCAGCGACGAATGGCTTCGAGTCCTACCGGTTGGAATACGGCATCGGGGATGATCCCAAGGATTGGGAATTGCTCATGTCCAGCGAGAATCCGGTGCCGAATCCGGAAAAGTTCTTCGAATGGGATTTGAGCGAGGTTCCCAGCGGGGTGGTCACCCTGCGCCTGCGCATGCTGGGTAAGGACGATCGTTACGCCGACGTGAAGATTCACCTGAACATCCAGGCTCCTACCCCGACGCCGACGCCTACCGAGACGCCGGTGCCCACACCCACCCTCACCAACACCCCCCTCCCCAGCGAGACGCCCACGCCTACGGCAACTGAAACGGAGACCCCAACGCCGACTGCCACCAGCAGTCCGTAAATCTATCCACGACGGTTTGTAATTTAGCTTGCACTTTGCAGGGCGTTCAAGCACTCGCCAAGCGCACCTTCGGCGGGGAAGCCATACGACCAGGCGAGCAATTCCACCGGGTGCACCGCGGGCACCTGGGTGGCGTGCGTGATTTGCCAGCGGCATGTCTCGCTATCGCAAATTGCCACAGGCGCGTGGGCGTCGCGCACGAAGTCGAAGAGCGGCGCGCCCACGTCCATGGCTATGTTGTATTTCTCCACCTTGTAGCCGTACGTCCCCGCAATTCCACAACATGTGGCGTGGCTCTCGCTTAGCTTTAGCTGCGGGATGAGGCCCAGCACCTCCAGCGCCAGTTGTCCCAGGCGGTGGGCGCGGTATTGGCAGGGTTGGTGGTACGGGAGTGAGAGCGGGATGGGCTTTAGGTCGAGCTTGAGGTTTCCGCGATAGAATATCTCCAGGATGAACTCGTTGAAGTCGAAAGTGTGTTCAGCTACCAGTCGGGTGTCTTCGTCGCTCATGTCCAGCAACTCGGGCGCCTCTTCCTTCAGGGTCAAGGTGCAGCTCGTCGAGGTGCCCACGATGGGGATGCCCCGGCGGGCGTAGGGGGCGAGGGAGCGCGCGTTGCTGGTGTGGTAGCGGCGGGCGGCGGTAAACTCGCCGTTGGAGAGCAGGGGCAAGCCGCAGCAGTTCTGCGGGGGTACAATCACCTCGAAGCCGTTGGCTTCCAGGACGTTCACCGCAGCCCTCCCCACTCGGGGTTCGTAATACTGGGTCGAACAGCCGTGGAAATACACCACCTGGCGAGACGCGCCGGTCGGCCGGGGGTGGTGTTTGTACCAGGTGGTGAAGCGCTGGCTGGAAAAAGCCGGCAGCGGGGCGGCGCGGTGGATGTTGAGGGCTTTCTCGGTCGCCCAGCGCACCAGCCCGTTGGCGAGCACGAGGTTGGCCAGAGGGGCGACGGGCTGGCTGAGCTTGCCCACCAGCTCGCTTCGGGCGATCAGGTTGTTGCGCAGGCGATCGCGCCAGGCGACCTTGCCCTGGCGCACCATACCCGCCCGAGCGCGGGCGTTGATCTCGGCGATGCGCACACCCGTAGGGCAGGCCATGTTGCACGCTCGACACCCGCTGCAGTAATCGACCGAGTGGTCCGGGGTGGGTTGGGCAGGCATGCGAAAGCGCCCAGCCTGCGGCCCTTCGTACTTAGGTCCGGGGAACAGGTCGGTGACGGCCGATACCGGGCAGACGGTCGTGCAGATGTTGCACTTGATGCACTGGTCGAGGCTGGCTTCGACCGGGCAGTGGCCAGGATGGGTGTGTGGGTGAGTGTCGATGGACATGGTCACTGGATGGCTTGCTGAACTGCCTGGTAAGCGCTGGCCAGTGCAACGCCTTCCAGGGAGCGCTCGAGCAGGACGTCGCAGTCAGCCAGCAAGGCGCCGGCGATGGTCAGGTTGTCGAGGATGGGTGCGCCCGCCTGGTCAATGGGTTGCATGTGTGGATTGACGCGGATGCCTGCCTGGAAGATCGAGTGGCCGCGCGGGGACAGGTATGTCCGCTCGAACCACTGGTCAGGACTGGCTGGAGAGCTGAGCGGTAAGTCAAATATGGCTTCGACCAGCGTTTGGTCGTAACGAGCCAGGATTCCGCCTCCGAGGATGCCGCCGCTGGCCAGGAGGTAATGGCGGGCGCGGTGCGGGCGCTGCCTGGCAGCCGCCTCGCTCCACACGCCGCGGCAGCTTCCGTTCTCGACCTGCGCCGAGAGCACCAGCATCCCTTCATAGACCTTGCCTTGCAGGGCAGTGATGGCTTTGACCAGCATTCTTTGCAGGCGTATACCTGGGATGGAGGGCGGCAGGCTGGGAATCTCGAACACGGGTGAGCCGAGCTCACCTTCCAGGTGAGCTTGCACTTCGGGGGCGTGATCCAAGCCCAAAACAGCCGGGAAGCCGATACGCTTAACCGCGTGCAAATCTTCCGGCTTGATCTGCGCCTTCAAGCTGGCAATCACCTCGGCGCGAAACTCTTGGGTATCGAAGCGCTCCGCCAGTAGCCGCGCGGTGAGCGAGGCTTGTGCTTCCAGGCTTTTCACCTTCAGGTCCAGGGGGCGGGCAGGGATGTTCTGGGCGTGCAGGTTGGCAGCCACGTACTCGGGGAAGAGGTCGATGAAGCCATTGATGCCCACGATGAGCATGGGCTGGCGTTCACGCACCTCGCCGTGCAGCATGCTTTGCGGCGCCAGGCAGGTGGGGCGATACGTGCCCAGGCCGGTCGGCAGCCACCAGTTCTTGTCCAACGAACCCAGCAAGGGGTAACCCATCTGGCGCGAGAGCGTCACCAGCGCGCTCAGGATTTCTTCCAGCCTGGCCAGGCCCACCAACGCGTAGGGGTGTTCGGGGTGCTCCCTGACCAGTTTCTCCAGCGCCTGGCGCGGCGATTCGACCGGGTGGTTTTCTCCGCCAGTGGTGTAGCCGATGACGTCGATGCAGCCGGCGTGCCAGTGCGTAGCTCCCCAGCCTTTGCTCAGCAGGGTAACGTTTTTCCCTCGGCTGGCGGCCAGCCAGGCGCTGGTTAACCCCGCCAACCCGGCTCCGATGACCAGCAGATCGCTTTCGGGCAGGTGTTCGGGAATGGATTTTTCGAGCTGTGCACCACCGGATGCGCTGCTTGTAGCGGGCTGCGCGGGTTCGAGGGTTTGGGCCGGCTCGGCGTAGGGCTCGGCTTTCAGGCGTGAAAATTCCGGTCCGGGCAGGTGGTCGGCGTTGAGCAGGCTGCGATAGATCAGCTCGTCAAGCCGCTCCTGGCGCAACTGCTGACCCCACAGGATGGGGAGCAAGCCCTTCCAGCGTTCTTGCAAGAAGTCCCGCAATGCCACGTTCGTATCTTCTACCGGCAAAGGGTGTTGCGTGTGTAAGAGTCCTGCGGCGCGCAATGTGCAGAAGCCGCCCTGACAGGGACCTTTACCCAGGCGCACGTCGCGGCGGATGTCGTCGAGGGTTTTAGCCTCACCCTGGGTAATGGCCGCCAGGACGTCTTCGCAGGTGGCGAGTTCGCATTCACACACCAGGCGGCGAAAGGCGCGGTTTTCTTCGATGCGCTTCAAGCGGGCGCCGAGGGTGTGGTAGCCATGTTTTCCGGTTTCGAGAAGCGCTTCGAGGTGGGTGCGGCAGGGACGTTCGACGCCCAGCTTGCGGCACACCAGGTCGGCGGTGGCTTCGGCCATCTTGCGATAGGTGGTCCACTTACCGCTCGTGATGGTGACCACGCCGGCGATGCCATCACGCACTTCGTGATCGAGCAGGGCGAATGCACGGGTAACGTCGCGGTTTCCCCTCACAGCGCTATCCTGGTAGAGCGGTCGCACTCCGGCCCAGGCGCGCAGCATGCGCATTTCCTTGAACCCGGGCACCAGCTTCTCGCCCTCCTCGAGCAGCAGGCGCACCTCCCAGGGTTCGATGCTGAAATGTCCCGCATCTTCCACACGGATGTCCGTGGTGCCGATGACTGCCACCGTATGGGCCGGCACCAGGATATCCCCATCCGAGGGCAGCTTACAGCGGTTGATGACGGTGTTGACGATGCGCTGGTTGGCAGCCAGCATCGTGCCCTTGCCGGCGATGATTTGCACTGGAAGGTTGGCGGTGGCTGCGATCCTGCCCGACCAGGCCCCTGCGGCGATGACCACCAGATCGGCGTCGATCTGCACTTCTTCGTCCTTGATTACGTCCTGGCAGCGCGCCCCGGTCACTGTGTGATTCTCCAGGAACAGCTCGAGCACCTGGTGGTAATTCAGGATGGTCGCGCCGTGTTCTCTTGCGGAGAGTATATTGGTCTCGGTGGCCAGGAACGAATCGGCGGAAGCGTCCGGGAGGCGGAAGCAGCGTGAGATGCGTGGGTTGAGCAGGGGTTCGCTGCGCAGCATCTCGGCGACGGAGATTTCCTCCACCGGGATGGTTGCCTGCTGGCAGCCTGCCAGGAAGCGCTGCGCATAGTCAGGATCGTCCCAGGGAGTGACGACGAAGAATCCCCCGGTATCTTCGAGGCAATGGGGCATGATGCGCCGTAGAATCCGGTTTTCCTCGATGCACTCCCGGGCAGCCAGGGGGTCCTTGGCGGCGTAGCGCCCTCCGCTGTGCAGCAAACCGTGGAACCGGCCGGTCGTCCCGTGGGAAAAATCGCGCCTCTCGACCAGGGTGGTCTTGAAGCCGCGCATCGCCAGGTCGCGAGCCACGCCGCTTCCGGTGGCGCCTCCGCCGATGACCAGCACCTCAGTAACCAGCCTGCGTGAGGCTTGCGCGGTTCGGCTGCGAGGCTGGGGAGGGCGGGTGGGTAAGTCGATTGACATGGTATCAGCCTTTAGCGACCGTGTTCATCTTCCTGCTATCTGGAGGGTCATGGGGTGCGCACACACTGCTGTAAGCGATGGCTGGCAGGGCGATAATCGTAAGGCTATCTTACCTTAATTGCGCTCATGCGGACGAGTTTGTGCGGCGGCTTTCTTTCCTCATATTGACCTGAAGTTTATCCTTATTTGGTTCTCATATCGTGGGGCTATAATTACACCCGCCATGTGGACGCCAACTGGTTTCAAACCCTCGATTTTGGCGCCTGGCCGCCTCCCC
>JAQUAE010000127.1 GCA_028687395.1 Anaerolineales bacterium
GCCCGCCCATTGTTGCTGGCTCATAGCCGAGGTGCCGCTATCGGTGAGCAAGTCGATGTAGACGTCTTCGGAGCGGACGTTGAAGATGTTGTAATGCGCTTTTTTGATGATCTCCTGGCGTTGATCATGAGTGGTCATCTTGAGGGGTTCGACAACTTTGATGCGATAGGGTTCCGCTTGCGGTAAGGAAGCCATGCGAGGATTCTCCTTGATATTCGGTTTTCGAGGGCTCAAAAACAAGGTAGCTGCGCCCCCCCCGGGCTGGATTGGCGCCAAACTTAAATGGAGCAGGTGTGAAAATCAACCTCCCGTTCCATATCGCTTGCCAACACGAATTATATCTGCCTTTACTCGCCTGTCAAACCGGCGGGGGTTGGGAGATTGGTGGAAGGGGTGATGGCGCGCTGCGCCGGTCACTCGTGCTTGATCGCTTCGACGATGTTGACGCCTGCAGCGCGCCGGGCGGGGTATAGGGCGGCTAGCTGCGTCACCCCGGTAGTAATCAGGATGCCGATCAGGAAGGGTTGCGGGGTAAAGGCGTAGGTAAGATCGTATCCTACCATCAGGTTCATGCCGCGCACCAATACGAGGGAGAGGAAATACCCACAAGCCAGGCCATAGACTGTCCCCATGGCGCCCATCGCCATGGCCTCCGCCAGCACCATGCGCACCACCTGGCGGCGGGTCATGCCCAGGGAACGCAGCCCGCCAATCTCCTGCTGGCGTTCGATCACGTTCATGGTCAGCGTGTTGACCACGCCCAGCCCGCCAATGATCATGCCGATCAGGCTGAGCACATCGAACAGGCGGAAAGCCTCGTTCACCAGGTCCAGGATGCTCTCCTTGAAGTCCTGCGTGGTTTGAATGCTGATGTGGCGGCGCTCCTTGTAGCGCGCCTCGATTTCCTGCGCCACTTCCGGGATGGCGTAGCCGGGTGCCACTTTAAGGGTAAAGCGGTCCGCGCCCTGTTCGGCAAACCAGGCGTGCATGTCGGCGTAGCTGCCGTAAACCAGGCCGCTCTGCCCGGTGAAATCCAACACCTCGGCAGCCACGTTGAAGGCGCGGATGCCGCGCCGGGTGACCAGGTATATAGTATCGCCCTGCTTCAATTGGTAACGCTCGGCGACGATGTTCGAGATGAAAATCGAACCGCCCCGGGCGAACCGGGACCAAATCTGATTTGTGTCGCCCTGGTTGGCAGCGAATTCCATCTCGGCTACCTGGCGAAAAGTAGCCGGATCCAGGGCGTTGAAGTAGAACCAGTCCTCAGCCACTCCTGGAGGCAAGGAGTCCTTCGCCACCCGCACGCGGAAGACGCGCGTCGGGGTGACCACCGCCACCCCGGGGACGTTCTTCAATTGCCCGGCAAAGGATTCGCGCATCGGTACTGCCGAGCGCACGTACAGGTCGCCGCCCAACACGCTATCGATCCAGCCGGTGATATCCGCTTCGAAGGAGTAGGCGAGGGAGTCAATGGAAATAATCATGGTCAAAGACACCAACAAGGAAGCGACGGTCAGGGAGGTCCTGCCCACGGCGCGGCGGATGTTGGCGGAGCCTATGGCGCCCTCGTTCCCGAAGAACCTGGCAGCTATCCGGCGGGTGACTCTCTCCAGGTATGGCGCAGCCAGGGGGATGGTGAGCGTCGCGCCGAGCAATACCATCAGGATCGCCGCGCTCCCGACGCGGGAGGCGATGGCTTGCGGCCAGGAGATCTGGTAAATCATGATCCAGCCGGCAGCGATCAGCAGGAGGCCGGCTTGCCACACGGAACTGGCGATGCGCTCGCGGCTGCGGCTGCGCGCTCGCATGGCTTCCAGGGGAGAGACCTGCGCAGCGCGTAAGGCAGGCGCCAGGGACGCCAATAGCGCCACACCGATGCCCACCCCCAGGCTCTGCACCAGCGAGCGCGCCGGGACGCTCAGCGCGTTCGGGTCGGTGGAGGTCACCACATCGCCCAGGATGTTCACCAGCCCCCGCGCCAGGGCAAAACCGGCCACCAGGCCAAGGGCGCTGCCCACCAGGGAGAGCAGCAGCGCTTCCGCCAGCACTGAACGCAGGATGCCCAGGCGGCTCATGCCGATGGCGCGCAGCATGCCGATCTCCCGCGTCCGCTCGACGATAGTCATCGAAAAGGTGTTGTAGATCAGGAAGGCGCCGACGAAGATGGAGATTATCGAAAAGAAAGTCAGCCCGAACTGGTAGGTTGCCAGCATCTGGCTCACCAACTCGCCGCGCCCGCCGGGATAGACCACCTCCCCCTCCTCGCCCACCAGGCGTTCCAGGCGTTGTTTCAGGGTCTCCAGGGAGCGCGGCTGCTCGCTGATTTCGGGGTCGATGCGCAGGGCGATCTCGTCCAATTCACCGCGGCGTTCGAAGAGCTCCTGGACGATCTTCAAGGGGGCGAAGCCCACCTGGCCATCGTTCAGCAAAGCCACCCCCTCATCAGCCAGCAGGCCGACGATGCGCAGGCGCGCAGCTCCTCCTGGGACCAACACTTCCAGGTAATTTCCCAGGCGCAGGCGCTCCTCGTCGGCGTATTTTTGGGGCACCAGCACCTCGTTCTGGTTAGGGTTGGGCATGCGACCAGCGGATAGCTGGTAGACGCGCACCTGGGGGTCCACCACGGGATCCACCCCGTACAGGGCGAACACGTTGCCGGAGGCGATCCCGGTCATAGAAAAGGCAATCTGCCAGGATTCGGATTGGCCGGCCGGCAGCGTCTGGACGCGAATCGTGGGGGCGGCGGCTTGCACGCCCTTCATTCGCAACAAGCTGTCGAGCAGGTCCTGGGAGAGCGTTTTCCCCTCCCGGTTTTCGGGTAGGACGAGCAGGCTGGCCTGTCCCGTAGCCCGGTCGAATACCTGGCGCAGCGATTGCAGCGTGGTCTCGTTGGTCAACTGGATGGCCAGCACCACAGCAACGCCCAGCACGATGCCCAGCATGGTGAGCAGAGTCCGCCAGCGTCGCGCCCGGATGTTGCGCAGCGCCAGGAAGAAGGGGGTGAAGAAAGGCGGCAGGGCCAGCATGGTGTTTTGTGCCCGGGAGCGGGAGGTTAGGAGGCGGCAGCGGCACAACCGCTTACTGCAGGGAGGCCATCACTTTGAGGATGTTCTTGGCCGAGGCGCCGGCGCGCCCGTTGACCAGCTCGTGGACAAGCCGGCCGTCTTTGAGAAACACCACGCGACCGGCGTACGAAGCGGCTTGCGCGTCGTGTGTCACCATGACGATCGTGGTGTTCAAATCCCGGCAGGCCTGGCGCAGCAGCTCCAGGATGGCGGTTCCGGACTGCGAATCCAGGTTGCCGGTGGGTTCGTCCGCCAGGACGATTTCGGGGCGGGTGACGAAGGCGCGGGCGATAGCCACGCGCTGTTGCTGCCCTCCCGAGAGTTGGTCGGGAAGGTGATCCTGGCGGTCGGCCAGGTTGACCAGCCCCAACAAGGCTTCGATCTGCTGGCGGTGAGGTTGGATGGCTTTGCCATCGATGAGCAACGGCAAAGCCACATTTTCGGCGGCGCTCAGGGTGGGGAGTAAGTTGTAGAACTGAAAAATGAAGCCCACTTTCTGGCGGCGCAAGCGGGTCAGTTCATCGTCGCTGAGCGCCGAGAGCGGCTGCCCGGTGAGGATCACCTCCCCCGAGGTGGGCGTGTCCAGGCCTCCCAGCAGGTGCAACAGGGTGGACTTGCCCGAGCCGGAGGGGCCCATGATAGCCACGAACTCGCCGCGCTGGGCATAGAAGTTCACTCCCGCCAGGGCGGTGACGCGCACTTCGCCCATCAGGTATTCTTTAGTCAAGTCTTTCGTTTCAAGGATGGTATCCATGATGCTCTTAAAGTTGGTAGCGCCTGCCCTTCCGGGTGACTCCTTTACAGGAGAACACGTTGCGCGCCGGAACAAGGACGCTGATCGATGGAGCAGGGCTGCGGTCAGGGAGCGGTGCATGGTCAGCGGGTGCAGGGCAGATCATGCGACGCGCACGCTGGAGCCGCGCTCGGTTTTCTCGACTTCGATGCGGGTAGGGAAGGCGTCTTTCAGCTCATCGATGTGGGTGATGACCAGAATCTTGGCGAAATCCACCCGCACCAGGTTGATTGCCTCGATCAAGCGCTGGCGACCGAGCATGTCCTGGGAGCCGAAACCCTCGTCGATCACCAGCGTCTGCAGGCGGGCGCCAGCGCGTTGGGCGAGCACTTCGGAGAGAGCCAGGCGGATGGCGAAGTTGGCCCGAAAGGCCTCCCCTCCGGAAAACATCTCGTAATCGCGCGGCCCCGCGCCGTCGCTGATCTGGATGTCCAGGGTTTCGCGCAGCTCCTCGCGGCGCTTGTCCTTGAAGCCGGCCTGGGTGATGAAGTGCACCGACATATTCCCCGCGCTCAGGCGATCCAGGATTTCGTTTGCCTTGCTCTCGATGTGCGGCAGCGCCTGCTCGATGAGCAGGGCGGGGACGCCATCCTTGCCGAAGGCGCGTTCGAGCTGCTTGTACTGGCCGGCCAGGCGCGCCGCCTCGTCCCGTTCAGCAACCAGGCTCTTGCGGTGCTTGCGGCGGTCGTCGAGTACCAAGACGAGCTGGCTGGCCGCGCCCACCTCCATGCGTAGGCGGTTCTCGCGCTCCTGCAGGGCATAAAGCTCGCGCTCGGCTGCCTCCAGGTCAGGCGTCTGGGCTTGAGCTGCGGCCAGGGCTGCCAGCGCCTCATTATGCTCGGCTGTCTGGCGCTCGAGGACAGTGCGGGCGGACTGGATTTGCCCATCGAGCTCACCTAACTCCCTGGCGAGCTGGGTGAGGGCTGCTTGCGCCTTCTCCAGCGCCAGGAAATCATTTTCGCTCGAACGATTCTCAGCCACGCGCTGTCGGGCAAGGTCGTGAGCCGCGGCGTCGTAGCCGATGGCGCGCAGCTCAGCGTCGACCTCCGCCAGGCGGGCGCGGGCTTGCGGGCTGAAGGTCTCGCCCTCCAGCAGGGTTTCGATCTGGCGCAAGCGGGGCAACCGCTCCTGCTCCCACCGGGTACGCAACTCTTTCACCAGACCCACCTGTGTGGCGAGCAGGTCCAAACGGCGGGTGTGCTCCACGCGCTCCTGCTCGGCGGGTGCCAGAGCGGTGAGCTCGGCTTCGATAGCCTCCTGGCGAGACCTGATCTCGCCTAGCAGGCGCTGGTTAGTGCGGTAGCGGTCCCCCATTTCGCTACCTTTGGCTTCCAGCTCGGCGATCAAGCGCTGGCGGTCGTCTGGGCTGAGCGGCTGGCCGCAGAGCGGGCAGGTTGCCCCTTCCGTCTCCTTCAGGCGGTCGATGCGCTCCTTGAGCTCGTTCATCTCGTTTTTCAAGCGCGCCGTCTCCGCCTCGAGTTCGGCGCGGCGGGCGTGGCTTTCCTTCAGCTCGGCCTCCAGTCGGGCGCGTTGCTCCAACTTCTGCTGCGCCAGCGCCAGCGCGCTGGAGGCGGCCTGTGTTTTCCTCTCCAGCTCGGGGAGGTCCGCCAACCTCTGCTCGAGCTGGCTTTGTTCCTCGAGCACTGCCCGGCGTTCCTGGGACAGGCGGGCGCGTTCGGCGGTGATTTCCTCCAGAGGCCCCTGGCGGCGCTTCTCCTGTTCTCGAAATTGAGCCGCGACCTGTTCCCAGCGTTCCAGCTCGCCGCGCGCCGCCTGCCAGGCCTGGTAGCTGGCGCGAATCTCCTCGGCTCGGTCGAGCAAGCCAGCGTAGGCGTCCTTTTCTGCTTGACGTTGAGCCTGGCGTCCCTCCAGTTGCTGTAGAGTTTGGCTGGAAGCCTCCAGCCCTCGTTCGAGGGCCGCCACCAGCTTGCGCTGCTCCTCCAGCCGGGCGGCGATCTGACGGATGCTCTCCACCACCCCTTCCTGCGCCTGGCGTTGCCCACTCAGACCAGCCAGCGCCTCCTCCAATTCCTTTAGACGCTGCTGGCGGGCGGCTTCTTCGGCCAGCTCAGCGTCGATCTCCTGGATGCGTCCATCGATGGCGGAAATCTCGTCTTCCACTTCCTTGCGGCGTTCGGCTGCCCGCTGGCGGTAAGTCTCCCAGACCTCCAGGCCGAGGATGCTGCTCAGGATGCGCTTGCGGTCGCCGGGACGCTGCTGGGTGAACTGGTCGGCCTTGCC
>JAQUAE010000128.1 GCA_028687395.1 Anaerolineales bacterium
TAGAAGCAATAAACTCATCCAGCATCCGTTCTTTAGCAGCTTTGTTGGCTTTCAGATAGCGAGCCCGAACGGCTTGCAGCAGTTCTTTCTTAGCGTTTTTGGTCATGTCGTGTTCCCTTTAGCTCCCCTTGGAGAAGCCCTAAGGGTAACACTTTTATTGAGCCAACGATCATTCGAAAAGTAAGATTTTCATTGAGGCAATTCGATTCTTCCCAAATCCATGCGCCCATGTTATAATCCCACCCCGCGCCGGCTGGGATAACCATCTCGCGCTAGCAATCATGGACGATGAGAGAAGGACGTATTCCGATGAGCGATCTAATCCGTAGCGTCGAAGCACCCGCCAACGAAGCCATCCCCCCACTGCGGCCGGGCGACCTGGTCAAGGTGTTCATCCGCATCCGCGAGGGCGCCAACGAGCGCACCCAGGAGTTTCGCGGCACCATCATCCGCCTGCGCAACAGCGGCAACAACGCCAACTTCACCGTGCGCCGCGTGGCCAGCAACGGCATCGGCGTAGAGCGCACCTTCCTGATGCGCTCGCCGCGCCTGGAAAAAGTGGTCGTCGAGCGCCATTCCCACGTGCGCCGGGCGCAGCTCTACTTCCTGCGCGACCGCACCGGCAAGCGCTCACGCCTCAAGCAAAAATTCAACGCCTGATCCCTCCCCAAACCGACCATCCCGGGGCGCAGCGCCTCCTCTCGCTGCGCCCTTGTCCGGGTTAGCCCGGCGATCACCCGCATGCCCGCTCCCCTGATCGGCGTCACCACCGGCAGCACACCCACCTCTCACGGCGATCCCCAGATCGCCGTGCCTGACGCCTATACGCAGGCCATCCACCTCGTCGGCGGCTTGCCCTACCCCATTCCCAACACCCTCTCGCCGGCCGAGCTAGACGAGCTCCTGCCGCTCCTCTCCGGGCTGCTCTTCACTGGCGGCGGCGACCTCGACCCCGGCCGCTACGCCGCCCCGCCCCACCCGCTGGTCAAGGGAGTAAACCCGGCCCGCGACGCGACCGAGCTGCACCTGCTCACCCGCGCCGTCGAGCGCCGCCTGCCCTTCCTGGGCGTCTGCCGCGGGCAGCAGCTCATCAACGTCGGCCTGGGTGGGACGCTCTACGCAGACATCGCCTCTCAATTCGGCGAGCAAATCCGCCACGATTGCTTCCCCGACTTCCCCCACGATCACCGGGCGCACGCCACCCGCCTGAGCGGAGATACGCACCTGCGCGCCATCCTCGGCCCCAATGATATCGAAGTCAACTCGCAGCACCACCAGGCGGTCCGCGACCTGGCCTCCGGATTAGTGGCCAGCGCCCACGCCCCGGATGGTATCATTGAAGCCATCGAGCTCCCCGGGCATCCTTTCGGGCTGGCCGTGCAGTGGCACCCCGAGCACCTGCTCGCCGACGCCGGCATGGCCGCCCTCTTCGCCGCCCTGATCGCCGCGGCGCGCTTCTGAGCTCAGCCAAACGAGGCGCCCTTGACTGCACCCAACCACCCCTCCCCCGAGCGCTACCCCCTGGCCATGGCCGCTGGCGCCATGGCGCCAGTCGGCGTCTTCGATTCCGGCGTGGGCGGGCTCTCTGTGCTGCGCGCCCTGCGCCAGCTCCTGCCCAACGAGAAGCTGCTCTTCCTGGCCGACCAGGCGCACGTCCCCTACGGCTCGCGCCCGCTGGCGCAGGTGCAGGGTTTCGCCGAGGGCATCGTGCATTACCTGCTAGCGCAAGGCGCCAAGCTGGTGGTGGTCGCCTGCAACACCGCTTCCGCCGCCGCCCTGCAGCGCATGCGCCTAGATTTCCCCGGGCTGCCCTTCGTGGGCATGGAGCCGGCGGTCAAGCCCGCCGCCGAGACCACCCGCAGCGGCGCCGTCGGCGTGCTGGCCACCCCGGCCACCTTTCAGGGCGCGCTGTACGCCTCGGTGGTCGAGCGCTTCGCCCAGGGCGTGCGCGTGCTGCAGCACACCTGCCCCGGGCTGGTGGCGCAGATCGAGGCCGGTCAGTTGAAAGCCCCCGAAACGCGCCGCATCCTCGAGGACGCCCTGCTGCCCATGCTCGCCGAGGGCATCGATACCGTCGTGCTGGGCTGCACCCACTACCCCTTCGTCATCCCCCTCATCGAGCAGATTGCCGGGCCGGGAGTGCGAGTCATCGACCCCGCGCCGGCCGTCGCCCGCCAGGCGGGGCGCATCCTGGATGCCCTCGCCCTGCGTAACCCGCACGCCTCTGCGGGAAGCGTCACCTACCTGACCAGCGGCGACCCCGCCGCCCTGCAGGCCATGTTGCCAAAATTGATTGGGGAAAGCGCCCCGGTCAGGGGCGTGCGCTGGGACGAAGCGCGCGGCTCACTCGAGCCACTCGCCGGCTAGCCTGGGCCAGTCGTCGCTCTGCGCGGCGCTGTCCTTCCAGTTGCGCTTGCCGCTCCAGCTCTGCACGTGAACCGCCAGCACCGCGGCGCGCTTCAGCTCCGCTTCGGTGATCGGGCGATACTCGGCGCCCGGGCGCAGGCGCGGGAAGTACTTCTGCAACAGCCCGTACAGCGCCCGCTCCATCTCCTGCCGCTCCTCCACCACCCGGATCTCCCCGAAAACGACCGCGCTCTCGTACTGCACCCCGAACTCCAGCGCCACGTTGGAGGGCAGCAGCTTGCCCATGCGGCTGGCTTCGAAGCAGGCCTGCGGGAAGCGCTCGGCGTTGGCGCGCATCCGGCCGGTCAGGTTGGTGTGGAAGTAGATGTCGTCCCGCTCCTCGTCGTACCAGAAGAGCACCGGCGTAATGAAGGGCTGCTCCTCCCAGCGCGTGGCCACCCGGCCGTAATCGGCCTGGCGCAGGAACGCCCGCACCCAATCGTCGTCGCAGGCGTAATCCGGGCGGCGCATCTGGTTGGCGGGCGTCACGGATAAGTCGTAATCTCTTGGCATGGTCACCCTCGTCTGCTCGGGATGAGCGGGGCTGGTCGCTGCTTCGGGCTTCAACCCGCCGGCGAGACCCCCAGGTCGCCGGGCGAGACCTGCACCCCGCTAAAGTTTTCGAAACTCAGGTCGCGGAATTCGAACCCTCGGGCGGCGCGCAGGCGCTCGAAGAGCGCCACGTAGCCATCCAGGATGCGCACCTCCCAATCCAGGCCCAGCTTCTCCGCCAGGCTGGCGATCAGCTCCGGGTCGGGCGCCTCGATCTCGACGAAGTCGCCGTAGGGCATCTCGTCCAGGGTCACCAGCGCCCCTTCCAGGCGGTAGACCGCCCGGTACTTCTCGTACATCAGCGCCACCTGGTAGCCCAGCGCTTCCAGGCACTCCCTGGCGGCCTGCAAATCCGAGACCTGGAACTCGATCTCCCGGCGAGCGCGCACCCCGCCCTGCACCTCGCCCGGGCCCTTGTAGGTCAGCGTGGCGGCGGTGTCCTGGCGCAGGCGCAGCACCTGGAAGCCTTTATGTAAATCTCCCTGGGGCGTGTCGAAGCGCAGGTTGACCTCGTGCGTGCGCGGCTGGTGCAGCGCCGCTCCCATGGCAAGCAAGCGCCGCTCCACCGCCTGCAGCGAGGCGACATAGAACTTGACTTCCAGCTCCTGCCCGTTCACGCCCACCACTATACCATACCTCCCCGCCCCCGCCCGGCGGTCTCACACCACGCTCAGCAGGGTCTGCTTCTGCTCGACCGAATCGCCCGGGCGCACGCGCAGCCGCGCCACCGTGCCCTCGCGCGGCGCCTTCAGCTCGTTTTGCATCTTCATCGACTCCAGCACCACCAACACGTCGCCTTTGGCCACCTGGCTGCCCTCGCTCACCGGCACGGCGACCACCAGCCCGGGCATGGGCGCCTTCAGGTGGAACTCGCCCTTTTCGACCACGCCGCCACCCGCCGCGGCGCGCAGGCGCTTCTCGCGCTCGTCCTCCACAGTGGCCAGGTACAGCGCCCCATGAAGCAGGACTTGCAAGCCCTCGTCCCCCTGGTAGACGTAGGCCTCGTAGGAGCGCCCGTTGAGCAGCAGCGAAAAGACCGGCTGCCCGTCCACCGACTCGAAGTCCACAGCGTACTCCTCCCCGTCCAGCAGGAGGCGCCCCTCTTCGAGGATCTCGATGGTGAATTCCCGCTCGTCGATCGTGGTGATGTATTTCATCGCCGTCTCCTGAACTACCGGCAGCCTAGCGCTGCAGCCGTTCCCAACGGCTGAGCCACTTCCAGTTGCTCGTGTCGCGCTCGTTGCGCCGCACGATCTGGGCAGCGCGCTGCGTGGTTTCGTGCGCCACCAGCGTGGCCATGATGGCGGCGATCTCCGGGTGCGCCTCGCGCCCCTCCTCGGCCGATTCCAGCGAGAAACGCTCCTCCACGAAGCGCGTGTCGAACTGCCCGCCCATGAAGCGGTGCGAATCCATCAGGCGTTGGTGGAAGGGAATGTTGGTGTGCACCCCCACCAGGCGGTACTCCTCCAGCGAGCGGCGCATGCGCAGCACCGCCTCGGCGCGCGTCTCGCCCCACACGATCAGCTTGGAGATCAGCGAGTCGTAGTAGGGCGAAATCTCGAAGCCGGGGTACACCCCCGCGTCGACGCGCACCCCCGGGCCGGTAGGTGGCAGGATGTGGGTGATGCGCCCGGTGGAGGGCAGGAAGTTGTTGTAGGGATCCTCGGCGTTGATGCGACACTCGATCGCCCAGCCGTTCAGGTGGATGTCCTCCTGGGCATAGTGCAGTTGTCGCCCGCGGGCGATGCGGATCTGCTCCTTGACGATGTCCACGCCGGTGACCATCTCCGTCACCGGGTGCTCCACCTGCAGGCGGGTGTTCATCTCCAGGAAATAGAAGTTGCCTTCCTTGTCGGCCAGAAACTCGATCGTGCCGGCGTTGAGGTAGCCCACTGCCTGGGCGGCGCGCACCGCCACCGCCCCCATGCGCTGGCGCAATTCCTCGTTTTCGCCCACGAAGGGCGAAGGCGATTCCTCCAGCAGCTTCTGGTGGCGGCGCTGCAGCGAGCACTCGCGCTCCCCCAGGTGAATGACGTTGCCCTGTACGTCGGCCAGGATCTGGAACTCGATGTGCCGGGCGGCCTCGACCAGCTTCTCCAGGTAGACGTTGCCGTCGCCGAAGGAGGCTTCCGCTTCCCGGCGGGCGGCGTGCAGCAGGCCGGGCATCTCCTCGATAGCGAGCACCTCGCGCATGCCCTTGCCGCCCCCGCCGGCGGTGGCCTTGATCAGCAGGGGAAAGCCGATCTTGGGCGCCAGGGCAAGCAGCTCATCGTCGCGCAGCGCGCCCTCGCCCTCCGTGCCGGGCACCACCGGCACGCCCGCCCGCGTTACCGTCGCCCGCGCCACCGCCTTGTCGCCCATGGCGGCGATCGACGACGGCTTGGGCCCGATGAAAGCCAGCCCGGCGTCCAGGCAGGCCTGGGCGAAATCCGCCCGCTCGGCCAGGAAGCCATAGCCGGGGTGGATGGCGTTCGCCCCGCTCTTCAGCGCCAGGGCGATGATCTTATCCCCGCGCAGGTACGATTCGCGCGACGGGGAGGGTCCCAGGTAATAGGCCTCGTCGGCGTAGCGCACGTGCAGCGCCTGGCGGTCGGCTTCCGAGTAGACCGCCACGGTCTGCATCCCCAGCTCGCGGCAGGCGCGCAGGATGCGCACGGCGATCTCACCCCGGTTGGCAATCAACACCTTGCTGAACATGGTCCTCTCCTTTGGCGTTACCCGCCGCCCGCTTGGCCCTGCATGAACCGCAATACCCGGCGGTTGAACAGCTCGGGCGCTTCCTGCGGCAGCATGTGCCGCCCACCGGGCTCCAGCCAGAGCTGCGCCCCCGGGACGCTGGCGGCGATGTCCCGGGCGTGCTGCGGGGTAGCGTGCTCGTCCTGCTCACCCTGCACCACCAGCAGCGGGCAGGCGATGGGCGCCAGTCCCGGGCGCATGTCCCATTCCAGTTGCCGCGGCTGCGCCCAGGCATGGTACCAGTTATGGAAGACGGCCTCGGTCTTCTCGCCGTGCAGCCGCTCCAGCCCCTGGCGGAAGCGCCTCTCGCTCTCGAAAGCCAGGCGTACCCTCTCCACGCCAGGGATCATCTTGGCTTCGACGTAAATGTG
>JAQUAE010000129.1 GCA_028687395.1 Anaerolineales bacterium
ATGCTGGTACAGGCTGGCAATGATCAACCACTCCCTGACGGCCTGGGCGGTCAGCTTGAGATGTTCGAAAACCATGGCCAGGCGGCTGTGTGCGGGCAGGTTATCCGGTTTCAACTGGGCGACGCGAGCCCAATTCTCGATGGCCTTGTTGACGTCCTTGATCCTCAAATAACCTTCAGCAGCCTGGAAGCCATTCTTGACTGCCTGGTCAATCGCCCCGAGCTGTTCGTCGATGCGTGAGAGCCGCTCGAAGGGGGCAGGATCGTTTGGGGTGAGCTGGATGAGCTTCTTGTAGCAGGCGGCGGCTTCCTGGTGCGCCCCCGCCTCGAAATAGGCCAACCCCAGGTTGGCCAGCGCGCCGGGATGCTCCGGCTTGAACTGCAAAGCCTGGCGGTAATAGCGGATCGCACCCTCCCAGGATTGGTCCCAGGCTGCCGAATGCCCCTCATTCAGGGCACGTTGGAAGAGGTCCTCGTTGGAGCTCATAACATCTACCAAGCAATACGGGTCATTTCAGTCCGGCGCTGCGCACCGGGCAGCTCATGCATCGACCAGGCTCATTTCGTCCCAATTGTACCCGCTGCGAGCTTCGGTCTGCAGGGGGATGTCCAGCGGGTAAGCCCCTTGCATGACATCCTTGACCAGCCGGGCAGTGTCTTTCACCTCGGCTTGCGGGCACTCCAGCACCAGCTCATCGTGCACCTGGAGGAGCATGCGCGCCGAGCTCCCGGCTTGCTGCAAGGCAGCCGGAAGGCGCAGCATGGCGATCTTCATGATGTCGGCTGCAGTGCCCTGGATGGGGGCGTTGATCGCCTCGCGCTCCTCGCGATTGCGCTCGTTATGGTTGCGCTGGTTCTTCAAAGCCGGGAAATAGCGCTTGCGCCCGAGCAGGGTTTCCACGTAGCCCTGCTCGGCAGCCTGACTGCGCGCTTTGTCCAGATACGCCTTGACTCCGGGGAATTGCCGGAAATAAGCCGCCACGAAATCCTCCGCTTCCGCCAGGGTAAGGTCGGTGGTGCGCGTCAGGCCGAAGGGGCTCATGCCATAGATCAGCCCGAAGTTGATCGCCTTGGCGTGCCGCCGCTGTTCCCTGGAGACCTGATCGATGGGCACGCCGTAGATGGCGGCTGCGGTGGCGGCGTGGATGTCCTGCTCGGCGCGAAATGCAGCCAGCATGGCTTCGTCCTGGGCAATGTGGGCGACGATGCGCAGTTCCACCTGGGAGTAATCCACCGAGAGCAAGCGGTGCCCCGGGTCGGCGATGAAGGCGCGCCTCACCCGGCGGCCGATCTCAGTACGGATGGGAATGTTCTGCAAGTTCGGGTCGGAGGAGGCCAGACGCCCGGTCACCGACCCGGTCTGGTTGTAGGAGGTGTGCACCCGCCCAGTGGCGGGGTTGACCTGCAGGGGAAGCGCATCCAGGTACGTGGATTTTAACTTGGAGAGCTCGCGATATTCCAGTACCAGGTCGATCACCGGGTGCTTGCCGCGCAGTGATTCCAGCACTCCCGCGGCTGTGGAGAAGAAACCGCTGGCGGTGCGCTGGGCGCGGTCCGGCGAGGCGATTTTCAACTGCTTGAACAGCACGTCAGAGAGCTGTTGGGGTGAGTTCAGGTTGAACTGCATCCCGGCAGCCTGGTAAATCTGGGTCTCGATGGCCTGCAGGCGTTCGCTCAACTCAGCCGACATCTCCGCCAGGTAGGCTGTATCCAGCAGCACGCCGGCCATCTCCATATCCGCCAGCACGCTCACCAGAGGCATCTCCAAATCATCGAACAGGCGCATGGCGCCTGCCTTGTTGAGCTCGGCTTCCAATTCAGGCATCAAGCGGAAGATCACTGCCGCGTCCGCCCCGGCGTAGGCCGCTGCCTGGTCGATGGGCACCTCTGCCATGCTGATCTGCTTCTTACCCTTGCCGATCAGCTCATCGATGGGTGTCATGCGGTAGTCGAGGCGCACCCAGGCCAGGTTTTTCAATCCCAGGTTGCGCGAGCTGGGATTGCTCAACCACTCGGCGATCATGGTGTCGAAGCTGAGCGGGAAAACGCGCAGCCCGTGCCGAGCAAGCATGATGAAATCGTACTTCAGGTTGTGCCCCACCTTACGAATGCCCGCAGCGATCAGGGGTGCGCGCAAGGCTTCCAGGACCTGATCCAGAGGCAACTGCAGGCCGAAGCCGGGTTGGTGGCCTACAGGCAGGTAGTAAGCCTGGTCAGCTCCCGTCGCCAGCGAGATGCCCACCATTTCGCCGCGCATCTGGTCGGTGGAGGTAGTTTCGGTGTCGAAAGCGATTGTTGTGGCTTTTGCCAGGCTGTCGACCAGCGCGCCTAGCTTCTCCAGTGTGTCCACCACCTGCACAGCTAGCGCCACAGGAGTGCTGATGGTCATAGCCGGGGTTTTCTCCTCCTGGGCAAACAGGGAGAGCTGCTGTTCGCCGCGCGGCTTGCCCACCCCGTACAGCTTCTCGACTTCCACCAGACGGGTGAGCAGCAAGCGGAATTCCAGCTCGCGAAAGATGGCTTCCACCGCCGCCGGGTCGAATTGTGAGACGCGCGCCTGGTCCAGGTCGAGGGCGATGTTCAGGTCGGTGACGATGCGCGCCAGCTTCTGGCTGAGGTAGGCTTGCTCGCGCCCGGCTTCCAGCTTCTTGCGCGTCCCATCAGGCAGGTCGGCAAGGTGACGGTAAACCTCATCCAGCGAGCCGTAGGTGTTGATCAAGGTGATGGCGGTCTTCTCCCCCACCCCCAGTACACCGGGAATGTTGTCGGATTTGTCCCCCACCAGCGCCTTGTAATCCACCACCTGTTCCGGGCGCACGCCCAGGTAGGAGATCACGTCCTCGGCGAAGTAATCCTTGGCGTCGGAGAGGGATTTCCCCGGTAGGTTGACGATGATACGCTCGTCCACCAGTTGCAGCAGGTCGCGATCGCCGGTGATGATCTTCACCCCGAAGCCACGCTGCACCGCCAGGTGGGCGACGCTGCCCAGCACGTCGTCGGCCTCGTACCCTTCCACTTCCAGGCGCGGGATGTTGAAGGCGTCCACGATCTGGCGGATGCGCTCGATCTGCAGGCGCAGGTCGTCGGGCATCTTCTCGCGCGTCGCCTTATACTCGCTGTACAGCTCATCGCGGAAGGTCTTGCCGGTGTCGAAAGCCACCGCCAGGTACTCGGGCTTCTCCTGCTCGAGCAAGCGCAAGAGCACGCTGGTGAAACCGAAGACGCCCGCCGTCGGTTCGCCGCTGCGCGTGGTGAAACCACCCGACGAACCGCGCGTCAGGGCGAAATAGGTGCGATAAGCCAACGCGTGGCCGTCGATCAGGTACAGAATGGGGGGCATGGCTCCTGCCTTACCTTCTCAGGTTTTCACGAGTGTATCACGGCGTGCATAGCGAGGCAAGTCTCCGCCCCTCGCTCCGGAATCACAGTTTTGTTATGTCCCTTGACGTGAGAGAGCTGCCATTCTATACCCCATAACGAGAATCTCACGCGACTGAATCGCTTTCTGTGCAGAATTATTGTAAAATTGAATACAGGCCAGGGACGAAATTGATTGGCCTGCCGTAAGCTGGCGTCGAATTGCAGGGGGGAAACCAGGTTCGGTCAGGGGAGAAACCAGGCTATCACGCGCGAGAGGCGATCATGGCGTATGAAACCTCAACAACCACTCTCAATATTCTGTTGTTGCATAACCTGCATGCTTCCTGGGAAGCGGCTGAGATCGATGAGATGTTCAGCGAAGTCGCCATCATGCGCCAGGCGCTGGAGGACATCGGTCACCGGGTGATCCCCCTGGCCTTGTGCGATGAGCGTGTTTCCGACCTGCTCGCCCCTTTCTCTCCCCATGAATACATTGTCTTCAACTGGTCGGATGGCATACCAAGCGTGCCGCACAGCTACCACTTCATCCCCCAAACCCTGGAGGCGTTGGGATTCGCGTATACAGGGTCGCCACCGGAGGTCCTTTCATAAAACAATGACAAGCGGTACCTGAAGAGCTTGCTCGAACGCCAACAAATTCCTACCCCACGCTGGCAGATATTCGAAAGCGACTCTGTGGCAGGCTGGGAGCTCTTCCCAGCCATCATCAAACCCGCCCTGGAGCATTGCAGCCTGGGAATCGGTCCCGAATCGGTGGTGATGAATCCCATGGAGCTCAAGCAGCAGGTAGCCTTCGTAGTGGACGAACTCAAGCAACCGGCCATTGTTGAGGATTTCATTGATGGTCGCGAGTTCCCCGTCTGGCTGTGGGGGAACGGTACCCTGGAGATGCTTCCGCTGCTCGAGTGGGATTACTCCAGCTACACGGACATTCACCAACGGCTGCTGACCTTCGACGCCAAGTTCCACCCTGAGAAGCAGGATATTCCCCTGGTCCCCGCCGGATTGGACGAGTGGGAAGTGGCGCAAATCGAAGCCATCGCCCACGCCGCCTACCACTCGATGGGCTGCCGTGACTACGGCCGCCTGGACGTGCGCCTGCGGGAGGGCGCCTTCTACGTCCTGGACGTGAACACCAACCCGGACATATCCGCCTACAATAGCCTGGCGGCAGCCACCCAACTGGCAGGATATTCTTATGGCGAAGTGGGCAACCGCTTGGTAAAATGTGCCTGGGAGCGCAGGCGCGCGCCTGACCCTGCTTGATTGGTGATTGACAGTCGTCGGTAAACATGATAATTTTATTAAAGGTTGCTTAAAGTATCCCGATCGCTCCTCCTGACATTGCTCCTCCCGTTCCTGATTGGGGTCATCGAGAACAGGGCGTCTTCCGCTGCCGATCAAAACCTGCCTCGCCAGACGACCATCATCGTCTCTTACACCGAATATGAGTGGTGGCTGATTTCCTGGTTGGACAACGCCATCCTGTGCCGCCTGTTCCTGGATCACGAGGGATTGCCCACCAACGAGAACATTCGCGTCCAGTGCGGGAGCGGCTTGTTGGCTGCCTGGAACGACACGCCCCCCTGCCAGCAAATCTCCGACGGCACCTACAACACCAACCCGTGTTCAGGCCTGTACCTGTATTTCGTCTCCTCGCAACCCACCCAACGCGAGGTAGTGATCGACCTGCCCGAGATTCAGGCTTACGTGACGCTGGAGGGCTGCTCCCCCTCGCCACCGGACAACCGCTGCGCCGCGCTTCCCTCCCTGCTGATCACCGCAGAGGAACCCCTGCCCAACGAGAGAATCACGCGCATCCACGGCACGTACAACCACCTGCCCTTCGCCTGCGAGGAGACCCCGTGCGCCTTGCCGTTGCAAGCCACGCCGCTGGAGGGCGTGGTGGCGGAGTTCCAGGCCGATTCCAGCTTCGGCGATAGCAGCCGACAATTCAGCGCCCAGGTACGCGTGATCGACAGCGGGGTGAGCGGGGCGCCTGCCGGCGGCGGCTGGTACGTGGACGTGTTGAGCAACCAATGGCGAGGAGCGCCACTGGCCAGTTGCTCCCAGACCTGGAACGCCTTTCCCCCCGTCGGGGGCCTGCCGGACTGGTTGGACACCCCCGAACACCTGGAGCTGATTGCCACCTACGAACCGTACTATTACCTGGCTGGCCGCTTGATCGGCCAGGGGGTGGTGGATGCCTCGAGCTGCCCCACTGGCGGGCTGGAGCCCACCGGCTACGCCGACCCATGTGGCCTGGAGGTCGCTCGCCCCATGGTTGAAGCCTGGCAGAATCGTTTCGACGAACAAATTATCGCCGTTGCCCGCGAAGTGTCCATTCCAGCCACTCTGATGAAGGGCCTGTTCGCCCAGGAAAGCCAGTTCTGGCCAGGGATGTACCGCATCCCCTACGAGTTCGGCCTGGGACAGATTACGGACAACGGGGCGGATGCGCTATTACTGTGGAACACGGACTTCTACAACCAGTTCTGCCCCTTGGTGCTCTCCCTGGAAGCCTGCAATCAGGGCTACCTCCCCCTGACCCCCTACGACCAGTCCATCCTGCGCGGCGCCCTGGCCTCGCAAGCCAAATCGGACTGCCCAACCTGTTCCGCGGGCATTGACCTGACCAACGTCGACTTCAGCCTGAAGCTGTTCGCCAAC
>JAQUAE010000130.1:0-3496 GCA_028687395.1 Anaerolineales bacterium
AATTCCACATTCGCCTGAGCCAGCTCCCGGTTGCGTACCTCGAGTTCTCGAGTGCGCTCCAGCACCAGTTTTTCCAGGCTGTGATTTAAAGCCTCCAACTGTCTGCTGGTAGTGATTTGTGCGTCGAGAAGGGAGACCAGCTTCGACAACACGATGAACACCGCTGCCGGGCCCAGAATGCCGAAGAAGAGCACTTCAGCAGTGAGATGCGGGTCCCAGCGGAAGGCGCCCGCCAGCAAGAGGTGTTCCCAAGTTTCGTAGGTGAAAACGATGCTGAAAAGGATGATCGGGAGCACATAGCGGGTCATATTGACCCAGCGGAGTTGTTGGTTTGTGGGAAGCATCACTCAGCTCTCCAGATTCAACGATAAAGGCCGGAAAGTACAAATCCCACTTTCACGCTCAACTGCGTAACTTCTAAGATTATAGCATTTTCCTACCCCAGGCGACCATCTTAGAATCATTGAGACGCTTTCGCGACATTTTGTCATCTCACTGAGACCTCAAGTTAAGATAAAGTTGTTCTACTTGCCAATGTGGCAGGTGGTTACATTATGCCTCATGATTCTAGGAGTGAGGAGGATAACATGAAGATGCGAGAGCTCGGACGTGTAATCATCCTGGGAGGGGCATTGGCCCTGGTCATGGCGGCCTGCGCCTCAGCGCCGCAAAGCCCACCGCCCCCAACCAACACACCTGCGCCGCCGCCCACACAGGCAGCCCCCACTGTACCCCCACCTTCCCCAACACCACAACCGACCGAAGTCGAGCTGGCCGGTTCGGTTTCGCGGGGAGGGCGCCTCTATGATAGTTGGGTGATGGAGCTGGAAATGGACGTTCCCACTGAAGATCAGCCTCTGTGGGCAAGCCAGAACACCAACACCCGTACTGGAGGCGACACCTGGCGATGCAAGGAGTGCCACGGCTGGGATTACAAGGGCGCCGAAGGCGCTTACGGGTCCGGCTCTCACTCCACGGGCTTCCCAGGGATATTGGATACCGTTGCCAGCATGAGCCCCGGCGAATTACTTGCCGCGCTGGATGGAGGTGCTATTCCGGACCACGATTTCTCAAACCTGGGCGCACAGGCGCTGAACGATCTGGCGGTCTTCATGCGGGATGGGCTGGTGGATGTCGGCCCCTTCATCGACGCGCAGACCAAAGCGGCTGTCGGTGGAGATGCAGGTCATGGTGCGGATTTCTACGACCAAAACTGTGGCACCTGTCACGGCGCAGATGGGCGCACGCTTAACTTCGGCGACGAGGAAGGGCCTGAGTTTGTGGGCACCATCGCTGCCGATAATCCCTGGGAGTTCATCCACAAGGTGCGTATGGGGCAGCCGGGGGCTCAGATGCCGGCCGGCGTAGACAAAGGCTGGTCTCTCCAGGATGTGGTTGACTTAATGGCTTACGCCCAGTCCTTGCCAGTGGAGCCAGCAGTGGGCGGCTCGATCGCTCGGGGCGGTCGCCTGTACGATATGTGGTGGGTGGAGGCTGGCCTGGAGGAGCCCGTGGGCGACATGCCGGCGTGGGCTCGTCAGGACACCAACACCCGCAGCGGAGGCGACACATGGCGCTGCAAGGAATGCCATGGCTGGGATTACAAGGGCGCAGAGGGCGCCTATGGCTCCGGCTCTCACCTCACGGGTTTCCCCGGTGTCTATGACGCCCGCTTGAAGTCCGTCGCGGACTTGCTGGCACAACTCACGGGGAGTGTCGATGCGGAACACGATTTTTCCGTCCTGAGCGAGGCCGACCTGAACGATCTGATCAGCTTCATGAAAGATGGGTTGGTGGATGTCGGTCCCTTCATCGACGCTGAAACCAAAACCCCCATAGGCGGGGATGCCGGTCACGGTCAGGAGCTTTACACTTCTACCTGCGCATTATGCCATGGAGAGGACGGCCTGACTTTGAATTTCGGCAGCGAGGATGAGCCTGAGTACGTAGGCACCATCGCTCTTGACAACCCATGGGAGTTTGTCCACAAGGTGCGTACTGGACAGCCAGGCTCGGAGCCTCCCATGCCGGCTGCAATCGAGAAAGGATGGAGCCCACAGGATATCATCGACCTGTTGGCCTTTGCCCAGAGTCTTCCCACAGAATCTCCCTGAGCCCAACGTCCGATCATGGGCTGTTCTGCCCTGGAATCCTGCAGCCCTATCCCTGAAAGATGGGGCTGCAGGGCTGAGTAACCCAGATTCTCTCCAATAGGCAGGGCTCACATGGGACCAGGGCGCCCAGGCGACCCCAAAAAAGCGACGATGAGGCTCGGATGATAAATCGAACGGGAACCCGATGGCGATGGTCTGTGATAGTGGGCATTCTGTTCCTGTTGTCCTTAGTGGCAGCGCGTTCCTACCAGGAAGCGACCCCGAGCCAACGGGATCAACCGGTGGCTTTCAGACACCCGATTCATGCCCAGGCAGGCATTCAGTGCCTGTACTGCCATTCGGAAGCGGCTCGCTCTCAGATCGCGGGCATTCCCTCGGTGCAGAAGTGCGTCGGTTGCCACCAGGTCATCGCAACGGAGGAGAAGCCTGTCCAGGAGATGCTTGGCTATTGGGAACGCGATGAGCCCATCCCCTGGAGGCGAGTGACCGTGCAGTTGGATTTTGTCTATTTCAGTCATCAACCCCACCTGGGTGCGGCTTTAAATTGCGAGACCTGCCATGGAAATGTGGCTCAGATGGAAGTAGTCGAGCCAGCCGTCGATATGCATATGGGCTGGTGCTTGCAATGCCATGAAGCGCAGCCTGCGATTAAGGTCGCTCGCCTGGTGGACTGCATAACCTGTCATAAATAAGCTCACCCGAGCGGTCGAGGAGGCTTTCAGCCCCATGAATGAAGAATCACGCACAGCCAACGACCATTGCAGTGGGGTCTCGAAGCTTTCGCGTCGCGGTTTTTTGAAGCTGGCTACTGTCGGCGCAGGGTTAAGCGGCTGCATGCCTGTCAACGGGAAGACGGCCCGCTTGCTGGAAGCGTCTGTTCGCCCTCCCGAGGAGACTTTGCCTGGCGAAGCCTCCTGGTATGCCAGCACTTGCCGCCAGTGCCCGGCCGGTTGTGGGATTGTGGTGCGCACAATCAACGGTCGGGCTAAAAAGATCGAGGGAAATCCAGCCCATCCGTTAAACCAGGGAAAGCTTTGCAGCCGCGGCCAGGCGGGATTGCAGGTATTGTATAACCCCGACCGTCTCAAGAATGCTGTCAGGCAGAGTGGAGGGCGCGGCACACGCCAGTTCGAACCGATCCAATGGGAAGCGGCGCTCGACCTTTTAGAGGAAAAGTTGAAGGGGGTCAGCCCGGAAAGAGTGGCTTTTCTGGGTGGATTGATGCCCGACCACCTCTATCTTTTGGTGAGTCGCTTCCTGGAGGCGCTGGGGGCACCTGCTCCTTTTCAGTTTGATATGCTCAGTGCTTTTGACGGTCGCACCACGGCCATAAAGATTTCTGAAGAACTGTTTGGTACAACGACCTTGCCGTTCTACGATAT
>JAQUAE010000130.1:3596-6035 GCA_028687395.1 Anaerolineales bacterium
ACCCCGGTTGAGACATTGCCTGCCGCTCCGGCGTCCAGTTCCTTTGATGCTGTACAAGACCTGATCCGGCGCATGTACGCCGGGCAGGTGGATGTGCTCTTTGTGTATGGGAGCAATCCGGTTTTCGAACTGCCAGAGGCTTCGGGTTTCCGCGCTGCCCTCGAGCGCATTCCATTTGTTGTTTCCTTCAGCCCGTTTGTCGATGAGACGGCGGCGCAGGCCGATTTGATTCTCCCTGATCACACATATCTGGAATCGTGGGGATATCAGGTTCCGAACCCGGGTGCAGATCGCCCTGTGGTGAGTAATCAGCAGCCGGTCGTGCAGCCTTTATCCGATACCCGCTCGACCGCGGAGATCATCCTGGCGTTGGCTGACAGGTTGGAAGGAGAGGTTGGTGGCGCCCTCCCCTGGCGAGGTCTCTCCTTGTTCCTGGAGGATGCCTCTGGGATGTTATTCAACTCCAGCCTTAGCGCCTACCGCGCCAGCTCAGCCGGTAGTTTTTGGGCCGCCTGGCGACAGCATGGCGGCTGGTGGGCAGATCGCGCCTTACAGTTGGAGCCTGAACCGGTGGGTTTCCCGTCCGGCCCATTGCCGGTCGCGCCTCCCACTTTCGAGGGAGTGGAAGAGAGCTTTCCGTTATATTTGTATCCCTATCCCAACCTGGCCTTGAGCGATGGGCGCGGCGCCAATCTACCCTGGCTTCAGGAAGTACCTGACCCGATGACGACCGCCCGCTGGTCGAGCTGGATCGAAATTAATCCCCAGACCGCGGACTCCATGGGCGTTGAGGACAATCAGGTGGTGCGCGTGGTCTCGCCCCATGGAGAGATCGAGGCGATCGTGGTCGTTTATCCGGGCATCCGCCCAGACGTGATCGCCGTGCCTGTCGGACAGGGACACAGCGACTTTGGGCGATATGCCCGGGAGCGTGGCGCCAACCCCTTGGCGTTGCTCGCCCCCCTCGTTGACCCTGAAAGCGGAGGGCTGGCCTGGGGCGCCACCCGCGTGCGAATGGAGCCGACAGGGCGCAAAGTCACCCTGGCAAGATTGGAGAGTCTGGATGGCGAAGGAAGAGAGACAATCCGCTGATCCCCCCACCCCTGCGGCGGGGCGACGCTGGGGGATGGTGATCGACCTGGATCGTTGCACTGGCTGCCAGGCTTGTGTGGTCGCCTGCCATGCCGAGAACAACGTCCCGGTGGTGGGAGAGGCGGAGGCGGCCTATGGGCGCTCGATGCATTGGATCCGCATTGAGCGCTATTGGGAGGGGGAATACCCTCGGATCAAAGCTCGTTTTATGCCCATCCTATGCCAGCAATGTACCGAAGCACCTTGTGAACCGGTATGTCCTGTCTTCGCCACTTACCATTCTGAGGAAGGGCTGAACGCCCAGATTTACAACCGTTGCATCGGAACACGTTACTGCGGCAGCGCCTGTCCCTACAAAGTGCGGGTATTCAACTGGTTCGATCCGCAATTTCCCGAACTGCTCGCCGAGCAGTTGAATCCAGACGTGACCGTGCGTTCACGCGGCGTTATCGAAAAGTGCACCTTTTGCGTGCAACGCATCCGGAGGGGCGAGGAGGCGGCTCTTGCGGAAGGCCGCCCGGTTGTGGATGGGGAGATTCAGCCCGCCTGTGTCCAGACCTGCCCCTCGGAAGCTTTAGTGTTTGGAGATTTCAACGACCATGATAGCCGGGTCAGCCAGCTTGCCCGCAGCCGGCGTTCTTTCCGTTTACTGGACCAATTGGGCACTGCGCCGGCCGTGATTTACCTCAAAGGAGGCGAAACCAATGTCTGATCAGCAGGCCGCCCATCCTGAGGAGCATTCACCGGTTCCTCCCGGGGAGGAGCAGGAGACCGCACATACTCAGGATCAGTTCCGCCGGCGCTTATTGCTGGAACAAACCAGGGATTGGGAGATCAACCAGGCGGTGCTTCAGCCCATGTTCCGCACCGGAGCCGGTTTCTGGATCCTGGCGGCCTTGCTGGCCGCCGTCGTCGTCTGGGGCCTGTATGCCTGGTCGTATCAGATCCGTTGGGGGTTTGGCGTGGCGGGTATCAACCGTCCGGTCTATTGGGGGATCTATATCGCTACCTTTGTCTTCTGGGTCGGGATCAGCCATGCGGGCACCATGATCTCGGCGGTGCTACGGGTCTTCAAAGCGGATTGGCGCCGGCCAATTACACGCGGCGCGGAGGCCATGACCGCGTTTGCTCTCATGATGGCCGGCTTGTTTCCGCTAATTCATCTGGGGCGGGTATGGAAGTTCTACTGGATGGTCCCCTATCCCAACAACCGCGGGATGTGGCCTAATTTTCAATCCCCTTTGATGTGGGACATGGTCGCCATTATTACCTACCTGATTGGCAGCGGCCTGTACCTTTATTTGGCGATGATCCCCGATATGGCCACGGCGCGGGACAACACAGAGA
>JAQUAE010000131.1 GCA_028687395.1 Anaerolineales bacterium
TCCCGGTGGCCTACACCCCCGGATCGGGCAAGACGCTGGTCAACTACCAGGCCGAGGTGTCGATTGGGAATAACTCCATGTCCAACCTGCTCACCAACGTGCTCGTGCAACTCGAAGTGTATAACTCCCAATCCGGCCAGTATGAGACGGTCTCCTCCGGACCATTGGCGCTGCCGCGCTGTGGTGGGCGAGGCACGATCAAATTGCAGTGGAATAGCGTCCCCCCGAACGTCAGCTATGATCTGCGCTTCAGCGTGGACCTGCAGCCATATAACGTTGAGACCGATCCCGACGCAAGCAATGACCTGTATTATTTCTTCTATACCGGTGGCGTGCCCAAAGAGGTCTTTTTACCTCTAGTGCTTCGGTGAGCTTGCGCCCCTCCCAGTTGCACGCCGCACGGGGCGAGACCAGCCCAAATCAATCGTGACAACGGTAACGCAGGTTCCAGCCGGAAACCAACACAGCGTATCCCGGCGGCTATTGGCGGCCGCCTTCTGGGCGCTCACCATCCTGCCTATCGGGAACATCGTGTGGCTCGTCGCCAGCACAGGGACCAACACCCTGAGCAACGACTACCTGCTATTCGCGCCGCTGGTCGACCGCATCCTCTCCGGCGGGTACGACTGGCGCCATTATTTCGCTGACACGCTACTGATGAACGGCAGCCAGTCGTTGGCTGTGCCTTTCCTCCTGCGCCTGGCAGCCATCCGCCTGGCGCATTGGAACGTCTACGTCGAGATTGGCTTCGGCCTGCTGCTGGCGCTGGCCAAGCTAGGCCTGGCTTATACCGTTCTCGCTCGCCAGGCTAGCGCCCCCGCCAGGCGATGGCTGCTGCCTGCTCTCGCAGCCTTGTTCTTCTCGACGGCGCAGATCAACGCCTTCACCAATGGGGAGACCGCGCTGGAGATCGGCGCCATCCAAATCGGGATGGTCCTGGGTATCTGGGCACTGGGGCGCAGCGAGGCGCACTGGTGGGAGACATCAGTGATGAGCCTGGGCGGGGTGATTGCTTCCCTCTCTGGCGGGGGAGGGCTGGCAGTCTGGCCGGCGTTCTTGCTTGGCCTGCTCATGCGTAAAGACCGCCATTGGGCAGGCTACCTGGCCTGGTGCGCCGGCTTGCTGCTTTCCATCGCCCCGTATGCAGCCCATGGCTTTCTGCGCCACACGCCGGGGACTGGTTTTTTCGCTTTAGATCCCGAGCTGTGGGTCACCGCCCTTGGCTACCCCTTCGCTAACCAGATCGGGGGCGGCTTCAGCCATCACACGGAAGGGTTCTGGATCGGGATTGGCGGGCTGCTGTTCTGCCTGGCTGGGCTGCTGCTGATCTGGCGGCGGGGGGCAGCACTGCGCCAGCGGGCGATACCGGCCATCCTGTTCATCGCCATCGGCGCGCTCAATGCAGCCCAAATCAGCCTCACCCGCCAGACGCTGGCGCCCTGGTACACGAGCTACACTGCCCTCTTCTGGGTCGGGCTGGTTGGTCTGGCTGCAGTTGCCTGGCCTGGGGAGACCCAGCCGCAAGAAGCCACGAGTGCAAAAAACCAACTCCTGGCGCCCAACGAGGTGTGGAGCGTCGCCCTGCTGGTGACCCTCGTCGCTCTCTACCTGCGCTCCAACCTCACCTACCGGGATAAGGTTTTCTACCTGCCCTCACGCAGCCCGGCCTCTGCCTCCTGCCTGCGCCATTACTGGGAGGCGCCCACCTACTGCGAGGGGATGGTCTTCCAGTGGGGCGTGGGTCACCCCACCTATCTGGCCGAGCTGGGCTCGGTGCTGGGGAAACACCGCCTTTCGGTCTTCGCTCCCAAGCAAACCTGGTGGCTGCAGGGCGATTTCGTCCTGGAGGCGGTGACCGTCAGTGAGGCGGCCGACGTGCCAGATGTCTTCTGGGTCGAGGGCTGGTCCGACCGGGTCACCTTCTGGCAGGATTATCACCACCTCAACCTGCTCCTGCCCACACCCAACCGGGTCTCCTGGACGGTAAGCCTGCCGCAGGAGTTGCAGCAGGCCGTTTTCCGCAGCGCGGTGGCGATGGACCGCTACGCCCCGGCCAGCCTGGAGGCGGACGGGCTGGTATTCGAGATTTACGTCAAGCCAGAAGGGGAGGCGCGCCACCTGGCCTACAGCCAACGCATCCTCCCCGGTCGGCACGGCTGGCAGGCCATCGAGCTTCCCCTCAACGAATATCGGGGCAAGACCATCACCCTGCTGATGAAATCCAAGGGAAGAAGCAACTTCGCCGGCGACCTGCCCGTGCTGCGCTCCCCGCGCATCGACCTGGAGTTGGGCCAGACTCTACTCGCTCAAATTGCACCCACCGCCCCGGCTAACACCGAGCTCTCCGTGCGCACCGCCGCGCTGGCCAGCGGGGAGAGACTGGTGCTGGCGCAAGGGCCGGGCGACTGGGTAACTTCCGGCGTCCAGGTCGCTCAGGAAGCCGGGGAGAGGTGGATGATTATCGAAAGCCCGCGTTTCGAGCCGCGACAGCCAGTCGACCTGTGCGTCGGCGGATACAGTCATTTTTACGTCTGGCTGGCGGCCTCCAAGGAGGTGAGCCCGCGCGCCGTTAAAATCTCCTGGGAAATGTATCGCCTGGACGAGCCGTTTGCCTATCGCAATGAGGCAGCCATCTGGATTCCGCTACTGGCCGACGAGGGCATGCACCTGTACACCTACGAGCTCAAGCTCCTGCAGCCCTCCCAGAACACCCGCCTGACCCGCCTGGAATTGGCCCCGCTCATCGAGGGGTGGGTGAGCGGGGTGAGCTGGATCGAGGTCGGGGAGGCTGGTTTCATCGCCAACCCTGAACCCGGTTCTTGCAATCCCATCGTGCCATGAACTCGAGCGACCGCCGCTGGCGCTTCCTGGTTCCCGCGGGGCTGGTCTTTGCCGCCATCGCTGGCATTGGCTTGCCCTTGCTGCCGAGCGCACTGACAGCCGCCAACTTCGGCGCTGACGGCGGCGACCTGCTGGCGGCCATCTTGACCGATGGCGTGCCGCATCCCACCGGCTATCCCACATATGTGCTGTTGGGGCAGCTCTTCCAGCGCCTGCCTATCTCCACCCCTTATTTTCGCGGGGCGCTGCTCTCGCTGCTCCCGGCTGCGCTGGCTGCCGGGCTGGCTGCCTTATGGCCAACCTCCTGGAAAACCAACCACTTGCCCGCTTATTTCCTGGCCGCGGGCGTGACAGGAGCCGCCTGGGGTGGCTCGCCCTTGTTCCTCTCCCAGGCGGTGATCGTAGAGGTGCACGGGCTGCAAGCTTTCTTCACCATCCTAGCGCTCGCCTGGACATTGCTGCTCCTCCACCCAGCCGGAGAGCGCCCGAAAGGGTGGATTTATCTGAGCCTGGCGCTCGTCTACGGCCTGGGGCTGGGCAACCACCTGACCCTGCTGCTGCTGGCACCAGCCTGCCTGCTGGCGCTCGGCTGGGCGCTGCGCAAAGGGATGAGCTGGAGGCTAGCGCTCGGGCAGGTCGCCGCGCTGCTGTGCGGGTGCCTGGTCTACCTGTACCTGCCGCTCAGCGCCAGGAGCAACCCACCGGTCAACTGGGGAAACCCGCAATCCTGGCAGGGATTCGCCTGGCTGATCAGTGGGGGTTCTTACCGGGACCTGCTGCTGGGCGCGCCTCTGGCGCCTCTCATGGAGCGCGTGGCTGCCTGGTTCAACCTGCTGCGCCAGCAGTTTGGGCTTTTCGGGCTGGCCCTGGGGGCTTCCGGCCTTTCACTGGTCGGCGAATACGAGAAACACCAGTCGCCCCTCCTGTTGTGGACGTTTTCCAGCGCCTCCCTTTTTGCCATCGTGTACCAGACGGCCGATTCGATCACCTACTTGCTGCCGGCGTTGCTGGTTTTCGCCCTTTGGATTGCGTACGCTGTTTTTTCGCTGGCGGACTTCACCTGGCGAGGGCGACCAATAGGAATGTGGCTGGGCATAGCGGTGCTGGCCTTCTTCCTCTTGCGCATCCCCGTTGCCATGCAAGGGGCCGACCCGCGAGGCGAGCCCCAACCGGAGACCTTTGCCCGGGAAATCCTGACGGCTGCGCCGCAGGGAGCGCTCCTGCTGGCGCAGAGCGACGCCGACACATTCGCGCTGTGGTACCATCATTTCGGCTTGAAGGAGCGCCCGGATCTCAATATTATCGCCCTGCCCTTGGCCCAATACGCCTGGTACCGGGAAAATCTGACTCACACCTATCCGGCGCTGGTCTTCCCAGCCCCTGCGCCGGAAGGCGAGGATGGATGGACAGAGGCGTTGCTCGCCCTCAACACGCAGCGCCCAACCTGCCGCAGCCGTGTCGAGGCGCCCGAGCCGCTGAAGATTACATTCACCTGCCAGAAAGGGCAGCCATAGTGCCCGCAGGTGACAGGCACAGCGCGAGTGGGCAGCCTAAGGCGAGCGACGTCGGGGTTGGCGGCGCAAGGCAGCCAAACTGGCAGGTATGGGTTGGCGCGGCGATCAGCCTAGGGTGCCTGTACCTGGCTTTTCGGGGGGTACAACTCGAACCTCTGCTGGCGCAATTGGGCCGGGCGAGCGCCTCCTGGCTGCTGCTCTCCCTGGGGGTTTCGCTGGCGACCCTGTTGGCTAAAGCCGCCCGCTGGCGCGCTCTATTTGCCCCGCCGCGCCTGCCAAATAGGGGGCGCGCCTTCGCCATCCAGTCCATCGGCATGCTATTCAACCTGTACATGCCCGCCCGCCTGGGAGACCTCGCCCGGGCTTACCTGATGGGCGAATCCGAAGGGATGAGCAAGACCTACGTGCTAGGCACCATCGTTCTGGAAAAATTCTTCGATCTGGCCATGCTGTTGATCTCGGTGGGGTTGCTCGTCACCCAACTGGCCATCCCCGTCTGGCTGATCGGCCCCTCCGAGACGACCGCTTTGCTGCTTGGGGGCGTCGTGCTGGCGCTGGTCGTCCTGACGCTGCGACCCGACCCGGCGCTGAAGCTGGTGGAGCGTGCCAGCGTGCTGATCCCGGCCGATGGACGGGGTTGGGTGCGACGCCAGACGCAGAACGCACTGGCCAGCTTGCAGGTGCTGCGCTCGCCTGTCCACACCCTGCGCATCGTGTTATGGACGCTCTTAATCTGGACCCTGGGATTTGTCACCAACTACCTGGTCTTCCTGGCCGTCGGATTCGCCTTGCCCATCTGGGCAGCGATCTTCCTGCTGGCGGTGTTACAGATCGGCATCGCGGTGCCGTCATCGCCCGGCAGAATCGGTGTGTTTCACTACCTGACCGTGCTCAGCCTGGATTTCTTCGCCATCGACCACCAGGCCGGGCAGGGTTACAGCCTGGCCCTGTATGCCGTCGCCATCCTGCCCCCCACGCTCGCCGGGGCGTACTTCGTATGGCGGGAGAAGATCACCTGGAGCAAGCTGCAGGCGGCGGCTGAGCGCTTACGCCGACCGGCGGGAACCGACGAGGGAGGCGCGCGGTGATCTCGGTGATCATCCCGGTCAAGGATGGCGTCGCCTGCATACGCGCCTGCCTGGAAGGCGCCCTGGCGCAAGGCGGATTGGAAAACGAGGTGGAAGTCCTGGTGGTGGACGATGGCTCCCGCGACGAGACGCCGCTTCTGGCCGAGGCGATGGGCGCCCGGGTGCTCAGGCAGGAAAATGCCGGTCCTGCGGCGGCGCGCAACCGCGGCGCCCAGGCAGCGCGTGGGGAAATCCTGGCTTTCACCGACGCGGACTGCGTTCCTCACGCCGAGTGGTTGAAACACATCACCGCGCCGTTTGCCGACCCTGAGGTGGTCGGCGCCAAGGGCGTCTACCGCACCCGGCAGGCTTCGCTGGTGGCTCGCTTTGTACAGCAGGAATACGAGTCCAAATATGCTCGCATGCGCCGCCAGGCTTCCATCGATTTCATCGACACCTACTCCGCGGCTTACCGGCGCGAGGTGTTCCTGCAGAACGGCGGCTTCGAGCCCGCATTTCCGGTGCCTTCGGTCGAGGACCAGGAGTTCTCCTTCCGCCTGGCGCGCAAGGG
>JAQUAE010000132.1:0-5356 GCA_028687395.1 Anaerolineales bacterium
ACTGCGGCAGCACGCGCGAATGGTCACCGGCTTTTATCCATCTGACCGAGCGCAATCGCCTCGCCACGCTGTTCAAGAACGCCAGCCCCGGTCAGGCGCTGCGCGGCTGGTTAGGCTACCTGGTGCTGGTTGCCCGGCTGGCGCTCTTGGCAGCCGGGAGCCTGCTGCGCGGTGACCCGGCGTGGCGCTCACAAGCCAGTCAGGCTCGCCTTCACCTGCGCGTCCTGGGCGAACTGCTCGCCTGGCTGCCAGTCTTGTGGCACAAACGCAGATCGATTCAGCTCAAGCGGCGCGTGCCCTTCCAGCAGATTGAATCCTGGTTCCTGCCATGAGCGACCTACGCGTGGGCATCTACAACCGCTGGCTAGCCACCCTGGGGGGAGGGGAGAAATATAGCCTGTCCATCGCCGAGCACCTCAGCCAGCGTCACCAGGTGGAGGTGCTCAGCCCGGCCGCCACCAGCAAGGCGCTGGCCGCGGAGCGCCTCAACCTGGATCTCAGCAGGGTGGCATTCACCCAGCTCAAGGAGTGCACCCCGGAGGAGATGGCCAGTCTCACTGCCGACTACGACCTGTTCATCAACTCCTCGTTCATGGACTTTTTCCCTTGCTTGGCGCGCGCCAGCGCCAACGCGGTCTATTTTCCGGCCAGGATCGATTTAGGCGTTTCCTTGAGGCGCAGCCTCAAGCTGGCTGCCAGGCGTTTCTTCCGGATGCCTGCCTTCCGGACTGGCGTCATCCGGGCAAGCGGCCCCGCCGCCGATTTCCGCTGGTTGACCGGGCAGAGGGTGAGCATCGACCTGCCACCCGATCCTGACGGATATACGTTTTCATTTAGCGTAATACTCAAGGTCAAAAAGACTAGCCGTCTGATAGCTATCCTGAATGGACAGGAAATGCTCCTCACGGAAAGCCTGAGCGCCGATCGCTTCACCACGTTTAGCATTGCCATCCCGGGAGGCAGCATGCATGCACCCCACCGCCTGGTACTGCAGGCGGGCGCGCAGGAACTACCGGGAGACCAGCCAATCATGGAAATCACCAGCGTGGCGATGAGCCTGCCCCGTTACCGCATGTACCAACGCCTCTTTACCGGCAGCTTGCAACGGTTGGGCAGGATGCTCCATTACCACCCTCTGCCCCCCGCCGTAATCCTGAAATACCTGGATACATATAGCGCCATCTGGGCGATCTCCGCGTTTTCGCAGCGCTGGATCCAGCGCTACTGGCGCAGGAACAGCGCCGTGCTGTACCCGCCCATCCGCAACGAGGATTTCAGGGTAGGGGAGAAGCAGCCGCAAATCCTTTCCGTCGGGCGCTTCTTCGCCGGGCAACACAACAAGAAGCACCTAGAAATGGTCAATGCTTTCAAGTCCATGGTGGACAACGGGCTGTCGGGTTGGGAGCTACACCTGGCGGGAGGCACGACGCCCGGCGAGGAACACGAGGCGCATTTGAGAAATATCCAGCTCGCCACCCAGGGATACCCGGTCCATTTACGTTTAGATATCCCCTTTGCCGAACTGCTGCAGTTATATGCCGATAGCGCCATCTACTGGCACGCCAGCGGGTATGGCGAGGATGAGCGCCGGGAGCCGGTGCGCTTCGAGCACTTCGGCATCACCACCGTGGAAGCCATGGCTGCCGGGTGTGTCCCGGTGGTCATCGGCAAAGGCGCTCAACCGGAAATCGTCGTCCATGGATCCAATGGGTTCCTTTGGCAGACGATGGAGGAACTGCAGGGCTTCACCACCCGACTCATCCAGGACCCAATGCTCCGCAAGCACATTTCCCGGGCAGCCAGGCAGGCCAGCCAACGTTACGATCGGCAGCATTTCGACACCCGCTTAGACGAGCTGCTGGCCCAGATTGGATTCCCAGGATAGCCCGCGCCCCAAGCCCGCCCTTCAAACCGTCCCCCACCCTCAAATCGACAGCTTCACACCTGAAAGACTACTGCACCCTCCCTGCCGCCACCGGCCTAGTTTACGCAGCGGCGGTTGGCCTCCGTGCACAACCTGGCTGGCGCGTTCTTCTTCGTGCTCACCCTCTGGGCATAGTGTGCAACCATGACCCACCCAACCTTGGCGCGGGTCATGTGTATTATATGGAAAAGATTCTCCTAATGCCAAAGCTTTAATGGACGCTTAACCCCACCTTCACTTCATCAGGATTGTTCCATTAACTGCTTTATGCTATGCTAGCCCGGCTGCCAGTTGATGGAACGGAACTTACTATGTTATGCTAATGCGAAGTGCCACAAGGCGCACTCTTCTCCCTTCGGGCGAGGTTCGAGCGCCGTTTCCCTTGATGAGCTTACAATAACTTTAGATATTAGAGCATTAACTGCCATAGACATGGACCCTAGCGCACCAGCATGCTAAAGCCCAATTTACTGACCAGAAAACCCATAGAGGGTAACCACCAATTCCGCCCGTGCAGATGGGGTCGCCACCCCGAACATGCTCAAGGAGCAACCCGCTTTGCGCTCCAGCCAGGCCTGGACGACTCTGCTACCAGCCTTGATAACAGGACATCACGCTTTTGAAAATTGCCATTACCTCACATCGCGCCGCCTTGTTGGGGATAATCGTCATTGGCTCGTTCACCCTTTTCAGCCTTTTACCCCTCTCCGGTCGTTCAAGAGCGGCATTGGCCAACTCGGAGGCCAGTACCCTGCGCGTCTCCCCCACCGGGACCGACGCCAGCGCCTGCGGCAGCGAAGCCTCCCCCTGCCGCACCATCCAATACGCCGTCAATAAGGCCGCCTCCGGCGACACCCTCCTCGTCGCCGCCGGCTCTTACACTTACCAGTCCACTACCGACACCTGCACTTTCCTGGTCACCCGGGCAGTGGTGTGTATGTTGAACAAGCACCTCACCATCCTCGGCGGCTACTCCCCCTCCAACTGGAACCTCCCCGATCCGGTCGCCAACCCCACCCTCATCGACGGCAACAACTCCCGCCGCGGCGTCGCCATCATCGCTTACAACGCCACCGCCAGCCTGCGCATGGAAGGCTTCACCATCCAGAACGGCCTCGCTCAGGGCGCTTCCTCCGGCGACGACTTCTTCATCGACGCCGCAGGCGGCGGTATGTGGTCCCAGGGCGGCGCCCTCACCCTGCGCAACATCACCTTCAAAAACAACCGCGCCATCGGCGGCAACACCTCCGGCCAGTACGGCGGCGCTGGCTCCGGCGGCGGCCTCGCCATTCACTCCCCGGTCAATAATGCCGCCTCCCTGCTCGAATACGTCTCCTTCGAAGGCAACCAGACCCTCGGCGGCACCGGCACCCGGCGCGGCGGCATCGCTTACGGCGCCGGCCTCTTCACCTATGGCGCCACCCTCTCCGCCAACCACCTCACCTTCCTCAACAACCTCGCCCAGGCGGGCGATTCCTCCGGCAGCGGCATCGACAGCGTCCATGGCTTGCGTGCCGATGCCCTCGGCGGCGCTGCCGGCTTCGGCAAGAACTCCAACGCCAGCCTCTCCCAGGTCGTGGCCACCGGCAATCGCGCCCTGGGCGGTGACGCCGGCACCGCTTCCGGCTCCGTCGGCGGCGGCGCATTCGGCGGCGCTTTCCATGCCGAAGACCGTGCCGTATTGAGCTTGCAGGACGCCTTAGTGCAGGACAACACCCTCACCGGCGGCAAAGCCAGCAACGGCGGGTTTGCCATGGGCGGCGGCATCATGACCGATGGAGGCGCGGTGCACCTGAACAGGGTTCGTATCATCGCCAATATTGCCATCTCTGGGAGCGCCCACACCGTTAGCGGCAAAGCTGGCCAGCCCGGCGGCGGCGGCGTTTACCTGGCGACCTTTAACCCCAGCATCAGCGTCTACTCCACTGTGGTGAACTCGATCGTCGCCGGCAACCGCATCGAGTTGGGCTACCCTGGCAGCCTGGTGGGAGGGGGCGGCGCCGGCCTCACCATTCAAGCCATCACCGCCGACATCAAGCACTCCACGATTGCCAACAACAGCATCGATGAGGACTTGGTGGTGGGACAAGCCATATCCGTGCAGGCCTTGTACGGCGAGAGCGGCATTCCCGCAGAAGTCGGCATCGAAAATTCCATCATTGCCAACCACGTCCACCCGAGCACCAACAATACCTCTGCTGTCTCGGTGATGCGCACCAACACGGTCAATTTCAATAAGGGCATCTTCTCTGGCAACACCAATGACACCAACGCCAACAGCATCCCCATTCTGCCCGGCACGATCACCGGGCTGAGCAGCATGACCCAGGTCGAAGATCCCGGTTTCACCTCCCCAGGAAGCCCCGATTACGACTATCACCTGCAGAACAGCTCCCCGGCCATCGACCAGGCAGTGTCCAGCTCGGTCAACAACGATATTGATGGCGATACACGGCCATATTCCACCAACTCCGACATCGGTGCCGACGAGTACACGAACCCCTTTCTGCGCGCTCAACCGAGTAGCTTCTTTCACATGGTGGCTTCCGATGACGTGATCACCGAGGAGGTCATCGTCGATGTCTTTGGCAGCCCACCGCTGGCCTGGACAGCCACCACCTCAGGTAGCTGGCTCTATCTGGGAAGCAAGGACAACACGCAACAAACCTCCGGGCAGACCGGAACCAGCCTGAGCGTACGGGTTAAGCCAAGCAATGTTGGCTTAGGTGCCTATACCCAAACCATCCAGATCACTGCTCCCGGCGTCGACCCCGCCACAGTCACCGTCAGGTTGATCAAGGTCTCCAAAATCCACGCCATCCTCTTGCCCATCGTGCTCCGCTGAACCTCCCGGAGGGGAGCGGATCAGCCATCAACGATCACCGAAAGCTTACCACCTGCTCGAAACGCCAGCAGGGTGGTTTTTCTTGCCGCGTCTGTTCGTGTTCACCTAACAAATCTATCAGAAATACATTAATAATTGAAGATTTCGTTGACTCTGTAATTTATAGTGCTACAATCTAAGTAGGTCGAAAAGGCAAACCCGGTGAAAGCCGGGGGCGCAAAGCTATGGGTCTAAGACTATATCCATTGGTTATGATTGCCAGGCCGCCGAAACCACACTCGTTTGTGTTCCCTTCGGGCCTGGAAAATCAGGCCCGTTTTCTTTTTCAAAGGACATCGCAATACAGACAGTGAGCACCATCAAGACCGCATTCGCTTTACGTTTACTGGCGCTGATCTCAGCCTGCGCGTTGCTCAACGTGGGCTGGCAGAGCATCTTCCATATTAACAATATTGCTTATGCCAACTCGGAGGCCAGTACCCTGCGCGTCTCCCCCACCGGGACCGACGCCAGCGCCTGCGGCAGCGAAGCCTCCCCCTGCCGCACCATCCAATACGCCGTCAATAAGGCCGCCTCCGGCGACACCC
>JAQUAE010000132.1:5456-5992 GCA_028687395.1 Anaerolineales bacterium
AGTGGTGTGTATGTTGAACAAGCACCTCACCATCCTCGGCGGCTACTCCCCCTCCAACTGGAACCTCCCCGATCCGGTCGCCAACCCCACCCTCATCGACGGCAACAACTCCCGCCGCGGCGTCGCCGTCGTCGCCTACAACGCCACCGCCAGCCTGCGCATGGAAGGCTTCACCATCCAGAACAGCCTCGCTCAGGGCGCTTCCTCCGGCGACGACTTCTTCATCGACGCCGCAGGCGGCGGCATGTGGTCCCAGGGCGGCGCTCTCACCCTGCGCAACATCACCTTCAAGAACAACCGCGCCATCGGCGGCAACACCTCCGGCCAGTACGGCGGCGCTGGCTCCGGCGGCGGCCTCGCCATCCACTCCCCGGTCAACAACGCCCCCTCCCTGCTCGAATACGTCTCCTTCGAAGGCAACCAGACCCTCGGCGGCAGCGGCACCCGGCTCGGCGGCATCGCTTACGGCGCCGGCCTCTTCACCTATGGCGCCACCCTCTCCGCCAACCACATCACCTTCACCAACAACCTCGCCC
>JAQUAE010000133.1 GCA_028687395.1 Anaerolineales bacterium
CCTTGCTTTCCTTCTTTGGTGCTGGCGAAGATGCGCTTGACGCCCTGGCGACCCTTGATCAGCTCCGGCACGAGGGGCACCTTGCCTTTCATCATCATCAGCACGCCGCTGTCCATGTCGGCCAGCAAGTGGCGCGTCCACAGCTTGTAGGCCACCAGCATGCTGGCTTCGTGCATGCGACCCATCTTCTCCACCACAGCGAGGAAGATCTTGTGGAACTTGATAGCGTCCGCTTCGGCGATCTGCGCCCCGCTGGCGAGGGCCATGGCGCGCAAGGCGTCCATCACCCGGGCAATGTCGATCTCGTTGGGGCAGCGCGTCCCGCAGGTCTCGCAGGAGGCGCACAACCAGATGTCGTGGCTGGTGAGCAGCAGCTCCTTCTCGCCAAACTGCGCCAGGCGCAGGACGCGATCCGGCCCGTAGGTCATCTCGGAGGCCACCGGGCAGCCGGCGGTGCACTTGTGGCAGTGGTAGCAGAGCTGGATGGTTTGCCCGCTCAGGCGGTTCAGCTCTTCCAGGAAGGTCGTTTCGTTAAGCGCTGTTTGCATACTTGGTTTGTTCCTCACTGCACGACCGGCCTGTGAATCTTCTGGCTCCCTACGTTGCTCATAGCACCTCGTCCACCATGGCCAGGATCTGTTCCGGGCGCCAGTTGTGCACCTGGCTGGCTTTGTTCGGGCAGGCGACCACACACGCCCCGCAGCTCTGGCACAGGGCCGCGTTGACCGTGGCGATGTTCCACACCGGGTGGATGGTGCGCGCCCCGTAGGGGCACACTTTCACGCATGCTCCGCACGCGGCGCACAGCTCGGCGATCACCGTGGCCACCAGCGGCGAGGCGGTCATCTCGTCGTGGGAGAAGAGCTGCAGCACCTTGGCCGCCGCCCCGCTGGCTTGCGCGGCGCTCTCAGGGATGTCCTTCGGACCCTGCCCCGCCCCGGCCAGGAATATCCCCGCGGTCAGGGTTTCCACCGGGCGCAGCTTGGGATGGGCTTCGTTGTAGAACCCGTTGGCGTCGGTGCTGATGTGCAGGCGCTGTCCCAGCTCGACGGCGCTGGAGTCGGGCGCCATGGGCGTCGCCAGCACCACCAGGTCGGCGGCGATCTCCACCGCCCGGTCGCCGAGCGTGTCCGAACCCCACACGATGACCTTGGAGCCCGGCCGGCTGGTTTCATTGAACACCTTGCTCACCTTGCCGCGCAGGTAGATCACCTGCGAATCGGTCATCGCCCGCTGGACGTACTCGTCGTAGCCCTTCCCTGCCGAGCGGATGTCGATGTAGAAGACGTAAGCCTGCCCGGTGGGGACGCACTCCTTGTAGAGCATGGCCTGTTTGGCGACGACCATGCAGCACACTTTGGAACAATAAGGCACGCCCTTTTCCGGGTCGCGCGAGCCGGCGCACTGCACGAAGACGATTTCTTGGGGGATGGCGCCATCCGACGGGCGGTGGATGCCCTCCTTGGAGGCCAGTATCGTCTCGAAGGCCAGCCCGTCGATCACGTCCGGGAGCTCGCCGCTGCCATACTCGGGCAGCCGCTCCAGCGGGTAGGGTTGCCAGCCGGTAGCCACGATAATGGCGCCCACCTCGAAGTGGAACTCGTGCTCATCGCTGACGTCGCCCTCAGCCCTGGCTGCTTCGGCTGGCTCCGTTTCGGGAGCCTCCTGTGCAGGCGGCGCCTCTTTGCTTATCACCGCCGCCTGGAAATTACCCACGTATCCCGACAACGAGACGACCTCCGCCCGGGTGAGGGTCAGGATGTTCGGGTGGCTCAACACGCGGGCGATCTTCTTCTTCAACATGTCCGGCGCGGCGGAGAAGTTCAGGTAGGTGCCCGAAAGGCGGGACATCTTGCCGCCCAGCCGTTCGTTCTTCTCCACCAGGATGACCGGGTAGCCGGCGTCGGCCACGTCCAGCGCCGCCTGCATGCCGGCAATCCCGCCTCCAATGACCAACGTGCGCCGCGTCAGCGGCAGTACCAGGGATTCAAGCGCTTCGTTCCCCTTCACCTTCTCGGCGATGGAGCGGGCAATCTCGATCGCCTTGCGCGTGGCTTCTTCCTTTTCCTGCTGGTGCACCCAGGAGACTTGCTCGCGGATGTTGGCGCTCTCGCAGCGGTAGGGGTTCAGCCCTTCGGCGGCAACGGTCTTGCGGAAGGTGGTCTCGTGCATGGCTGGCGAACAGGCCGCCACCACCACGCCGTCCAGCTCGTACTTGGCGATGCTCTCCCGGATGAGCTGCTGACCCGGGTCGGAGCACATGTACTTGTAATCGGTGGCGAAGACCACGTCCTCGCGCTGCTTCACGCCCTCGACCACCGCCTGGACGTCCACCACGCCAGCGATATTATGACCGCAGTGACAGACAAAAACACCGATTCGTGGCATGCTGAATACCCTTTGTGAGGTACCGCCTGATTAATCTCCGGGAACTGCGGCCAGCTCTGCCTGGGGGGTGCGGTTTTTTTGCGCCTGGAAAAGCATCAGCACCTTGGCGGCCGCGCCGCTGGCCTGGGCCACCGTTTCGGGGATGTCCTTCGGCCCGAGGGCGGCGCCGGCCAGGAAGACGCCTGCGGCGCGGCTGTTCAGCGGGTCGAGTTCCTCGTTATCCGCGGTGTAGAAATCGTTCTCGTCCGGCGCCAGGCCGAACATCTCGGCCACCTGGCGGTTGCCGGCGCGCGGCACGATGGCGGTGGCCAGCACCACCAGGTCGGCGGCGATCTCCACCGTGCGGTTGCTCAATGTGTCGGCGCCTTTGACGATCAGCTTGTCCTCCTGGCGGAAGATCTTGCTCACCTTCCCGCGCAGGTAGACCACGCCGTCCTCTTCCTGGGCGCGGTTGACGAATTCCTCGTAGCCCTTACCGCCGGCGCGCACGTCGATGTAGAAAACGTAGGCCTGCCCCTGAGGGACGCGGTGCTTGTACAGGATGGCCTGCTTGGCGGTGTACAGGCAGCAGATTTTAGAACAATAGGGCACGCCGCGCTCGGGGTCGCGCGAGCCGCTGCACTGCACGAAGACCACTTCCAGAGGGGTCTTGCCGTCCGAGGGGCGCAGCACCTTGCCGGCGGTCGGCCCGCTGGCGGCGAGCAGGCGTTCGAAGGCCAGCCCGTCGATCACGTCCGGCAAGCGACCGGCGCCGTATTCCGGCAGGCGCGCCATGGGGAACAGGTCGTAACCGGTGGCCAGGATGACTGCCCCTACCTCTTCCTCGATGATCTCGTCCTGCGCTTCCCAGTCGATGCTCTCCGTCGGGCAGAACTTGGCGCACGCGCCACACTTGGGTTGGGCAGGGTTGCCTTTCTTATCTACCGCGGGGACGCGGCCGGCTTCGATGTCCCATTTGCTTTGCAGGTAGCGGCAATTCTCGGCGTCGATCACCGGCTTGTTGGGCACCGCCTGCGGGGAGAGGGTGTAGATGACCTTGCGCGTCCCAATGCCGCGCTCGAAGAGGGATTCCACCTTGAAGGGGCATTTCTCCTGGCACACGCCGCAGCCGGTGCACAAGTCCCAGTTGACGTAGGTCGCTTGCCGGCGGATGCGCACCCGGAAGTTGCCGCTGCGCTCGTCATGGCTGACCGCTTCTACCTGGCTGTAGGTGTACAGGCGGATGTTATCGTGGTGACCGACCTCCACGGTGCGCGGCGTCATGATGCATTGGGAGCAATCCAATGTGGGGAAGGTCTCGGAGAGCTGGGCCATGTGCCCGCCGATGGACGGCTCCTGCTCCACCAGCACGACTTCGAAGCCGCTGTTGGCGATGTCCAGCGCGGCCTGGATGCCAGCGATGCCTCCACCAATGACGAGCGCACGTCCGATCATAGCTTCCAATCGCCTCTCATGGGATGTCTAGGCTGGGGAGGCGCTGGCTGGCGCCGCCTGGGATGAGAATAAGGGCAGCGGGTCGACGTAGTGGCCGTCCATCCCCCAGGCCTCCTGCTCCAGACCCAAAGCCACTGCCAGCAACTGGGTGAAGTACAACACCGGGATGCCCTTGCCAGCCGGGTGCGCCTCGGCGCGCTGAGGGTAATCCAGGTTGAACTGGCACAGCGGGCAGGCGGTGACCAGCGCCTGGGCGCCATGGCGTCCCGCCGAGGCCAGGATGTCACCCGCCAGCTTCTCGGGCAGGTCGGGTTTGCTCACCGCCAGGTACGAGCCGCAGCATTCGCTCTGGTAGGGGAAGGAAATCACCTCGCACCCCGCGGCGGCCAGGCAATCGTGCAGGATGGTGGGCTCATCCGGGTCGTCCAGACCGATCTCGGTTGGTGGGCGGAGCAGCAGGCAGCCGTAGTAGGGGGCGACCTTCAAGCCGGTCAACGGGCGCTTCACCTGCTGGGAGAGGCCCTCCCAGGTCAGCTCATCGCGCAGCAGCTCGAGGAAATGGCTCACCCGCGTCGCGCCCAGGTAAGGCTCCTCGGTGAACCAGTTGATGCGCTCGAGAACTTCCGGCTGGTGGCTGAGGAAATTCTGCGTCCGCCGCAAGACGTGGAAGCAGATGGCGCACAGGGTGGTGACGTGCTCGCCTGCCTGCTGCGCCTGGGCCAGCACGCGGGTCGGGGCGATCAGCGCCATGCTGTTATCGATGGATAAGGGAAATGTCGCCCCGCAACATTGCCATTCAGGTAACTCTTCGAGGGTCATCCCCAAAGCCTGGGCGACGGCTCTTCCGGAGCGGTCATACCCGGAAGCCTTGGTGGAAAGCGTGCACCCGGGGAAATAGGCAACAGCCATGCGCTTGCCCTCCCTATCAGGATGAGTACTTGCGGAAGCTGCCGATCAGCGCCAGTTGCGGCACCTCAGCGACCATCTCGGCAGGTATTTGAGTGGCTTCGATTTGGTTGCCGGAGAGTTGCATGCGTATCAGGCGCATGGCTTCCATGACGCGGGGCAGGTCGATTCCCTTGGGGCAGCGCGAGACGCAGGTCAGGCAGGCCGCGCAGGTCCAGATGGTCTGCGAATCCAGCACGTCCACGATACCCAGTTGCGCCAGGCGAATCACCTGGTTGGGCAGGATATCCATGCTGAAGGCAACCGGGCAACCTGCGCTGCATTTTCCACACTGGTTGCAGGCCAGCAAACTTTGCCCGCTGGTCTTCTCGATCTCCTGAACAAAATCGCCTCGCACGGAGGCCGCCGAGATTTTAGTTCTCATATTGGAATACCTTCCCCTGCCTTAAAACCCATAAAATTGGGCGCTCAACACCTATTATCCTAAAAAACAACCCCCTTTCCACCTGCCATATATCCTATAACCCTACGGATAATTGTCATCCATTTGGTAAGTAAACCCTGCAGGGGGTGATGATGGTGAGGCGAGGCCGGGGTAAATTTGTGTTGGGCGACAGTATGCCTGCTCTGATTCCCGACAGTCGAACTGTCGGGCATCGTAAAGGAGATGGTGGCTGCACTCAGGCGAGGCAAACTGAAGGGACTGTCGCCATCTACACGCCCTCCACTCCCCGACAGTCGAACCGTCGGGCATCGTAAAGGAGATGGTGGCTGCACTCAGGCGAGACAAACTGAAGGGACTGTCGCCATCTACACGCCCTCCACTCCCTGACAGTCGAACTGTCGGGCATCGTAAAGGAGATGGTGGCTGAACTCAGTCAAGACAAACCGTCGCAGGATGTTTACCCTGCGACGGTGAATGGTCTTGCCCGTATGCCTCGCGGGTGGGGATTGGGAGGTTCCCCAGGATGATTATTTGGGTGACTCCTCCAGCCCGCTTCAATCCAGGCTGCCGGTGGCGATCGCCTTCTTCACTTCCCCGATGGCTTTGGTAATCTGGATGTCGCGCGGGCAGGCTTCGGTGCAGTTGAAGATGGTATGGCAGCGATACACGCCGAACTGCCCGCTCAGGATGCGCAGACGCTCGCCAGCGGCGCGGTCGCGGCTGTCGAAGATGAAGCGGTGGGCGTTGACGATGGCTGCCGGACCGACGTACTGGCCGTTAG
>JAQUAE010000134.1 GCA_028687395.1 Anaerolineales bacterium
TGAACCCCGCTGTGGTCAACATCACCCAATATGGCAGGGAGGGAGGCAACGTCGTGCCCGTCAGCCAGGGTTCGGGTTTCGTTTATGACGCCGAGGGACACGTCGTCACCAACGCCCACGTGGTGCACGGCTCCGACCAGATTGACGTCACCTTTGCCGATGGCATCGTGCGCGCCGCTGAACTCATCGGCGAGGACTTGAACAGCGACCTGGCAGTGGTCAAGATCAACGCGCTGCCGGAAGGCGTGTCGCCGCTGGCGCTGGGCGACATGGCCAGCCTGTCCGTCGGGCAGACGGTGATCGCCATTGGCAACCCCTTCGGGCTGGCTGGTACGTTGACCCGCGGCGTGATCAGCGCTCTGGGGCGCACCATCCCAGCTTTGACGCCGTTTTCGATCCCACAGGCGATCCAGACCGACGCGGCCATCAACCCCGGCAATTCGGGCGGGCCGCTGCTCAACCTGCAGGGGGAAGTCATCGGGGTCAACGCCCAGATTGAGACCGGCGGGTCCAGCCGCGCTAACAGTGGGGTCGGATTCGCCATCCCGGTGAGCATCGTCAAGCTGGTGGTGCCGGATTTGATTGAGCAGGGTGTACACGAGTGGGCCTGGTTGGGTGTAAGCGGTGGTGACCTGGCACCGGTTATGGCACAGGCGATGCAGGTACCTTTCGAGAAGGGCGCTTACCTGTCGGCAGTGATTGCTAATGGGCCTGCGGATAAGGCTGGGCTGCGCGGCTCGTCAGGGGTTGAATCGGTGGAAGGGCGCCAGGTGGAGGTGGGTGGGGATGTCATCACCGCCATCGATGGGAATGAGATGCGTTCGTTCGACGACATGTTGATTTACATTGCCCTGTACGCCGCGCCGGGTCAAGAGGTGGAGCTCAGCGTGTGGCGGGATGGTGAGTTTCGCCAGGTGAAGGTCACCCTGGAAGCCAGGCCGGAGAGCATGCCGGAAGGTTAGCGACTTTATTATTTAGAAGAAAGTTGATTAACGCAGCGCCTGGCGCAGCAGCCCCTATGATTGGGGCCACTTGCCGGGCGCTTTGGTTTAAGTGAGGGGTGCGACTTAGCAGGGCGGTCGGAGCCGACGGAGTGAGCCGCCACCCGGAAGCGCCAGGCTGAGCTGGCTAGCAAGCGGGGCGAAAACGCTCAGTAACCGCGCTCGAGATCGATCAGGTTATACAAGGGTAGCCCGGAGAGGTAGCGGATCAGGTTTCCCGAGAATAGCTTGACCGCTCGCTCGTCGTAATGGGCGGTGGCGCCGGAGACGTGAGGGGTGATGATCACGTTGGGCATCTTCCACAGCGGGCTGTCGGCAGGGAGGGGCTCTTCCGGGAAGACGTCCAGCGCGGCGCCGGCGAGCTTCTTCTCCTTCAAAGCAGCCAGCAGCGCCTCGTGGTCGAGGATGCCGCCGCGGGAGACGTCGATTAAGGAGGCGCCGGGTTTCATGGCCGCCAACTCTTTGGTGGAGAGCAGGTTCAGGGTCTCGGCGGTTTTGGGCAGGGTGATGACTACGAAGTCGCATTCCTTCAGCATAGCGCGCAGAGCCTTGCCGGGATAGAGGCGGTGCACCAGATCGCCTTCGGGATCGCCCTGATCGTCGGGGACGTAGCCGGCGTCCTGAGGGTGCATGGCGTCGCGCTTGGCGGCCAGCAGGGTGGCCCCGCTGGGCTGCAACAGGCGCGCCACCTGGCGACCGATGCTGCCGTAGCCGACGATGCCCACCGTGCTGTGGCGCAATTCCTGCGGGGTGAAGCGCTCCCAACGGTCTTTCGGCCAATCGGCGCGCTTCTGGTGGGCGAAGACCTCCGGCAAATGCCGGCTCAAGGCCAGCAGCATGGCCAGCACGTACTCAGCGACCTGGGTGGCAGCCGCCCCGCTCAGGTTGGTGGCCACCAGCCCCGGCCGGCTGAGGATTGGCGCTTCCAGGGCGTGGTCCACCCCCGCCCAGTGGAATTGTATCCAGCGCAGGTTGGGCGCCTGCTCAGGCTCGGGGAGCAGTGTGGAGGTGTAGAGCACCTCGGCCACGGTCCAGGCTTCCTCGGGGATCTCGTTGGCCTGGCGCGCCCGGACCAGGTTGATATTCAGGCGAGGCGAGATCTGCCTCAGCTTATCCACCAGATCTTCTTCGAAAGGGATGGTAAGCAGCACTTCGATGGTATCGTCCATAATCCAATCACCCTGCAATCAAGTTCAGGCAGCGCCTGCGGTCGGGGATGCTCTCTCGGGACGCCTGCCTGGCAGCCAGATGGGTTGATTCTACCCGTTCAGGGGTAGATTTGCGAGAGGAAGCCGGGTGATTCGGATGCCAGGTTGCCTGGATCACTTGCGACGGGCTTTTCGAGGCCGACCACAACCCGAAGAGCTCCTCGCCATCCAGCCCGCCGTTGAGCTTCAGGAATTCGAGGTGTTCGCGCTAAGCGACCTGGTAGTAAAGCGTTGCCCGGATGCGGCCGGGCTGTGCGACGGCGAAGAGTTGTCCCCTGCCATCCCCGGTATGGATCACCTGCACCGGGTGGGCCAGGCCGGTGACCATGCGTTTCATGTTGGTGCCTTTTCGATGCGGGGCGAACTTTATTCGTCTATGTTCGCCTCGGCCAGGTAGCCCAGCTCGGTGAGCATGGCCAGCACCTTCTTGCGGGCGCCGGGTTTGACGGTGATCACGGTTGGGCCGAGCGGGTCGCCGAGGAAGCGCGCCATGCGGGAGGCGCGCAGGGTTTGCAGCATCTCGGGCGTGCGCACGCGCAAGATGAGCGCTTGCTCAAGGCGGGCTTCGCTGCCGTGTTCCTCCCAACGCTGCAAGGCGCGCCCCAGGCTGGGGGGGAGAGCTGCGGCGTGCCGGGAGAGCAAGGCGAGCAGGGCGGGGATGCGCAAGCCGCTCTTCTGCGCCAGCGATAGGGAGGCCGGGGTGAGGCGGTAGAGGTAGACCCCGTCGCGCTCCCCCTCCCAGGCGGCAAAGCGGGCCACCTGGTAGCGGGCAGCGCGTGGGACCAGGCGGGGGACGCGCAGGGCGCCATCCGACGCCGCGTCGAGCTTGAGGGTTTCGGCGGGCAGGCCCTCCAGTTCTGCACCCTTCAAGAGCGCCTCCGCCCAGGCCGAGGGGCGGAAGGCGGTAGCTGGAGCGCCCGGGGTGGGAGCAGCCAGATCGAGAATCCCCATCCAGTGCAGCGGGCCGCAGATGATGAAGCGAATCAACGCGCCGTCCACGTCGTCCCAGGCAGCGAATCCGCGCAGGAAGACGTCGCGTTGGGCGTCGCGGATGTACCAGGAATCGTAATCCCCCGCCGGGCGCTGGAAGTCTGGCTGGGCCTGTCGCACTGCGGAGACGAACGCCGGCAGGCTCCACCAGGTTCGCTCAGGGAGGTTTGCCAACCAGGCGAGGATAGCCTGGCGGGCGCGCAACGGGTCGTTTTTCCAATCGCCTTCGAACAGCAAGCCGGGGATGTGGCGCAGGTCGTTGAACTGGTTGCTGGCGCGCCAGGCCGAAAACAGTGCAGCCAGCGCCTGGCCGCGACGCGCTTCCAGGAAGAGGCGCACGGGTTCCGAGAGGGGTTGTCCGGCGCCATCCAGCAGGCCAGCGCAGGCGAGCAGGTCGACCAAGGTGGCTGCGGGAAGCCCCTGGGCGGGCAGGCTGATGGGGAGCTGCAGCGCCTGCCACGCCGGAGAGGGGATTTGGTGCAGTGCTTCGGGGGGCGCTCCCAGGCGCAGCGCAGCCAGCAGGGTGCAGGCGTGGTCGAGGATGCCGTCGTGGGCAGGCAAGACGACGGTGCGCTCTTTCTGGGAGGCCGCCCTGCCCGGGGGGGCGCCCGCGGAGGCAGGCTCTCTGGGCAGCAAAGCGAGCAGATCGCTGGGTACGAAGGCGAATTCCTGGGGGCCCTGAGGTGTATCCAGGAAAGCACGCGCCAGCAGGGCACGGTACCAGAGCACCTCGCTGGGGTTGGCCGGGGAGAGGTAAGGGCGTTCGCGATCCCGACGGGCTGGTCCAACCTCGCGGATGGCGCCGTAGCGGCGGGTGAACTGCGCCCAGGGGAGGCAGCCATCGTGAGCGCACAGCTCGTCCAGGGCTAGACGGGCGTCCTGGGGCAGGCTTTCCAGGACTTCGCCTACCAGCTCCCGGTCGAGCAAGGCAGGCACCAGGGCTTGGAGGGCGCGGCGGGCGTCCGACGCTTGTAGCGGCGTCCCCCACAATTCGGCGATAATGTGCAGGTGTCCGAGGTCGAAAGAGGCTAAGCTATGCTCCAGATCCAGCATGAATCAACATCAAGGTCAGACGACCACCTGGATGGCTCCGGGGAGGAGCTCGACGATGAGGTGGTGGACATCGACGCCGAAGCCGGCGAAGATCTCGCCATCCGTGTGCATGACCAGAGGGCGATCGGATTCCAGCTCCATGCGCTGGAACTTACCGGTGCGCACCATCGGGAAGCGGGTGTGGGTGCCCTTCATCACCTCCGGCACGAGGCGCAGCATCATCAGGCGCGAGACGCGGCAGATGCCCACGTAGTCGAAGGCGGCGTCGTCGGGCCTGGCCATGGGCGCTATCAGGAAGCCGCCGCCCTCGCGGCTGCCGTTGGCGAGCACGAAGAGCAGCATCTCCTCGTCGAGGTCGCCAGCGTCGCTCTTGATCGTCAGGCGCGGCGCGTCGTGATTGAGGGCGATGGTTTGCAGAACCGCCAATAAGTAGATGAAAAAACCACGCAGGTAGGTGAAGTTACGCGAGCGGATGGTCACCGTGGCGTCGAAACCGATGCCGACGGCGTTATCGAAGTACTCTATGCGCCCGCGGTTATCCTGCAGGCGGCCGACGTCCACCGGGCGAGGGGTGCCGCTGAGCGCCTGGCGGATAGCCACTTCCGGGCGGGGGTCGACGCCTATGGCGTGGGAGAAGTCGTTGCCCGAGCCGAGCGGTACCACCCCTAACTTGGGGCGGCGCTCCGGGGGGAGCTGCATCAAGCCGTTGATCACCTCGTGCACGGTGCCATCGCCGCCGGCGGCGATGACCAGCTCGTAGCCATCCTCTCCGGCCTGGCGGGCGAGCTCGGTGGCGTGGGTGGGGTAGACCGTGCCTGTCCAATCCGCCCCGCCGAACTCTTCCACCACGGGTCGCAGGTCGCTGGCTTTGTGCCACGCCCGCCCAAGGTCGGCGTTGGGATTGACGATGAGTTTCACTTTGTGCATGGGGCTTCTCCAGGGAGTCAGTATCGGGCCTTGAGCTCACCCGCCGGCAGCACGACCTGGCCCTCATCGGGATCTCCCAGCAGGCAGGCCTGGTCCGGGTGCTGGATGGCTAACCAGGCGGTATACGCCGAAACCAGGGCGTCCAGCTCCTGGGGGGTGAACAGTTCCTCGAAGGGTAAAACACCGTTGATCAGGCGGTGTCGCGTGATCTCTTCGAAGAAGCGCATCGGGTCGGGGACGTTCAAGCCCTGCTCGAACAGGCAGAGCTGGCGTTGCAGGCGACCTTCCAGGCTATGTTTGGGGAGGGGGGTGTGGCCGATCAAGACGGCGAAGCTGGCGTGAGGGTAAACTTCCAGATACTGCAGGGGGGCGTCCTCGGACGGGTAGGGTTGGTAGCCCACCTGGCGCAGGCGGCTGTATAAGGTGAAGCCCATCTGCATCCAACGCGGGCAATCCTGAACCCTGCCGGGAGTCTTGGGCACCTTGATGTTGCGCTGGCGCAGCAGGTATTCGGCGACGCGGAATTTGGTCCAGCGCCCGGGTCTGGGCGGGGGCGAGAGGGAGCGACGCACTGCTTCCTTCTCGAGCAACCCCTGGTGCGGCGCGGCCGGCGCGCTGACTGCAATCACTGCCCGGCTCTGCCCGGCGGCAAACGCCAGCGCCGCCTCCAGGTTTCCCTGCGCCATGGCGGCCATCCCCCGCGCCTGGTCAAGGGCAGCGTAGGTGAAGGGTTTGCGCCCGGCGGTGGGATCGATAC
>JAQUAE010000135.1:0-2743 GCA_028687395.1 Anaerolineales bacterium
CGCATGAAGAAGACGAGCAAAGCCTGGGGCAGCGCGCTGGTCATTTCTCAGTCCAGTATCACCTTTAAGCGCGCCAGAAACCGCGCCGCACCGGGCGCACATCCTCGGCGGTGATGAAGGCGCTCGGATCGACCTCGTTCACGATGTGGCGCACCCATTGGACGTTCTTGCGCAGCACGCTGCACTCCAGGACGGTCACCGCACCATCCTTGCCCCTGCCTGGTATCTCGGTGATGGCGTAACCCTCCTCACGCAGCCTGTCGGCGATAGCGGTGCCCAGGCGCGAGCTGACGATGCGCAGGTGGATGTGACCGATCGCCAGGCGCTCCTCGATCATCATGCCCACCACGTTGCCGGTGGCAAACCCCGCGGCGTACCCGATCATATTCAAGGGGTTGTCCAGATTGCTCAGCACGGAGCTGATGGCGATCACGAAGATTCCTGACTGGAAGAAACCCAACAGCCAGGCGAGACTTTTCCTGCCGCGCATCACCACCAGGACGCGCAGCGTGTCCAGCGTCATGTCACTGACGCGCAACAGGAAAATGAAGCCTGCTCCCAGCCAGGCCTGTGGGGAAAGCAAGATTTCCATGCTGGTTAGCCCCTCTTCGGCATCGAGATCTCCGCCGGGTGTGCTTGCCCGTTGGATTGCATCACCGGCAGGTAAAGCCTGTCCAGGTATTCCTTGACCATGCGGCGCATAGTAAACTGCGGCCCCAGGGAGCGAATGGATTCCTTGGCGCGCGCCAGCCAGGCACCTGGCATCCCGTCGGGCGAGCGCTGGCCGTAATACAGCGGTACGATTTCCTTTTCGAGGATGTCGTATAGGGAGGCGGCGTCGTGCGCATCCTGTTGGTCGGGGTCGCTGATATCCGCGTCGCCGCCAATAGCCCAGCCGTTGGCGCCGTTGTAGCCCTCCCGCCACCAGCCGTCGAGCACCGAGAAGTTCAACACCCCATTCAAGGCAGCTTTCATTCCTGAGGTGCCGGAGGCTTCGTTTGGTCGGCGTGGCGTGTTCAGCCACACGTCCACCCCCTGCACCAAGTAGCGCGCCAGGTTCATATCGTAATCTTCGACGAAGACCAGCCGGCCGGCGCTATCCGAGCTCTTGATCATGCGGTATACCTGCTGAATGAGCAGCTTGCCGCCCTCGTGGTCCGGGTGCGACTTGCCGGCGAAGATGATCTGCACCGGCATATCCGAGCGGTTGACGATCGACAGCAGTCGCTCCACATCGCTCAGGATCAGGTTAGCGCGCTTGTAGGGGGCGAAGCGGCGGGCGAAGCCGATGGTCAGCGCGTAGGGGTCAAGCAGCGCCCCGGAGGCGATAATTTGCACAGGGTGGACCCCACCCTGCTTCCAGCGGCGCCGCGCCCGCTCGCGCATGTAGTAAACCAGCTTGCGCTTCAAGTGGCGGCGCAACGCCCAGAGCTGCTCGTCGGGAATCTGCAGCACCCGCGCCCACATCTCCGGGTCATCCTGGCGCTCCATCCAATTCTCTCCCAGGTAGGCATTGAACAGGGCGCGCAAGCGCCGCGCCAGCCAAGTGCCCAGGTGAACGCCATTGGTGATGTGCGTGATCGGTGCTTCTTCTTCTGGCGTGTCTGGCCAGAGGAAGTGCCACATCTGGCGCGCCACCCGGCCATGCAGCTCGGAGACCGCGTTGCGCTCCTCAGAGGTCTTCAGCGCCAGTACCGGCATGCTGAAGACGTCTCCCCAGGGCAGGCTGTGGCGACCCAGGTCGATGAAAGCCTCGCGCTCCAGTCCGAGCAGCGGCCAATATTGCGACAGGTACTTATCCACGATCCACAGCGGAAATTCGTCATTGCCGGCGGGGACGGGTGTGTGAGTAGTGAAGATGTTGGACGAGCGCACAATTTGGGCAGATTCATCAAAGGAGTGTCCGGCTTCGATATACTCGCGGATGCGTTCCAGGATCAAGAAGGCTGAGTGGCCTTCATTCATGTGCCATACACTCGGATTGTAACCCAGGGTGCGCAGGGCGCGCACGCCACCGATACCGAGCAGTAGCTCCTGTGAGATGCGCATCTCCAGGTCGCCGCTGTACAGGCGCGCGGTGAGCGTTCGGTCGGAGGGCAAGTTCTCCTCTACGTTGGCGTCCAGCAGGTAGAGCGGCACCCTGCCGACGTGCACCTCCCACATGCGCACGCTCACCTCCCTGCCCGGCAAGCTGACTGTGATCGTCTCGGGGAGGCCGTTCTCGGCCATCACCGGCAAGACGGGCAGGTCGACGAATTGCTGGTGGGTGTAGGTAGCTTCCTGCCAGCCATCCTCCGTGACGCGCTGCGAAAAGTAGCCCTCGGTATAGAAGAAGCCCACCGCGACCATCGGCATCCCCAGATCGCTGGCTTCTTTCAGATGGTCGCCAGAGAGGATGCCCAAACCCCCGGCGTAGATGGGCAGCGTCTCGTGCAAGCCGAACTCCATGGAGAAGTAGGCTACCGGGCGGTTGCGCAGGTGCGGGTAGACCTCGGGATACCAGCAGGACTCCCCACGCATGTAGGCGTCGTATTCCCGCATGATGCGGTCGTAGAACTCCAGGGTATACGGGTCTCGCAGCGCCGCCTCAACCTGGCTTGTTTTCACCTGGCGCAAAAACTGAATGGGATTGTGGTTGGTCTCCTCCCAGAGCAGCATGTCGATCTTGGCGATCAGGCGTTGGGCTTCGGGATTCCACGTCCACCACATGTTATAGGCCAGCTCCCCAAGGCGATGGATGCGC
>JAQUAE010000135.1:2843-5897 GCA_028687395.1 Anaerolineales bacterium
CTCAGCTACCACTCCTCCTGCCACCTGCTGCGCGAGCTGGGGGTGGACCGCCAGCCGCGCCAGCTTTTAGGCGCGGTCGAAGGCGCCGAATTCGTCGAGCTGCCCTACACCCAGGAGTGCTGCGGTTTCGGCGGCGCCTTCTCCATGGAACACCCGGAGCTCTCCGGCGCCATGCTGGAGCGCAAGATCGCCAACATCCAGGCTTGCGGCGCGCTGCTCATCGTATCCTGCGACGCGGGCTGCATCACCAACATCAATGGCGGGCTGCACCGCAAGGGCTTGTCGCCGCGCGCCGTGCACCTGGCAGACATCCTGGGGAACTTCTAACGCTATGCCCAACGCCTTACATAAGCACATACGCCAGGCCCTCGCCCAGCCCAACTTGCAGGCCGCGCTGGATGCCAACAGCGAGCGCCGCCTGGCCGCCCGGCGCACCGCCATGGCCTCCCTCCCCATTGGCCTGGAAAGCGCTCGCCAGCGCGCCCACGCCATGCGCCTGCACACCATACAAAACCTGGACGGCTACCTCGCCCAGTTCATCGAGCGCCTGCAGGTCAACGGCATCCAGGTGCACCGCGCCGCGGGCGCCGCCCAGGCGACGCAGATCGTTTTGGAAATCGCCAGGCGGAAAGACGCCAGGCTGATCGCCAAGGCGAAATCCATGGTCAGCGAGGAGATCGAGCTGAACCACGCTTTGGAAGCTGCCGGTTGCAAACCAATCGAGACCGACCTGGGCGAGTACATCGTGCAACTGCGCGGCGAACGCCCGGCGCACATCATCACGCCTGCGGTGCATCTGCGCCGGAGCGATGTGGCTCGCTTGTTTGCCGAGGAGCTGGGTATCCCCTACAGCGAGGATATCCCCACACTGACGGCGGCCGCCCGCCGCACCCTGCGCCAGGTGTTCCTCGAGGCGGAGATCGGCGTCTCCGGGGTAAACGCCGGCGTAGCGGAAAGCGGCACACTGTGCATGGTGACCAATGAGGGCAACGGGCGCATGGTGACCACCCTGCCCCCGGTGCACATCGCCCTGATGGGCATCGAGCGCCTGGTGCCCACCATGGCCGACCTGGCCTTGCTGCTCGAGCTGTTGCCCCGCTCAGCCACCGGGCAGAAGCTCTCGGTGTACACCTCGCTGATCAACGCCCCCCGCCGGGCAGGGGAGGTGGATGGCTGCCAGGAACGCCACCTGGTCCTGGTCGACAACGGGCGCAGCCGCCTGAGGGGCACGCCGCTTTCCGAGGCGCTGCTGTGCATCCGCTGCGGCGCATGCCTGAACGCCTGCCCGGTCTTCCGAGAGATCGGCGGGCACGCTTACGTTGGGCGGGGCGGCGCGCCCAGCCCCTACCCTGGCCCGATCGGCTCGGTCGTCGCCCCAGGATTGTTCGGGGTGGAGCAATTCGGCGGACTGGCGCGCGCCTCCAGCCTGTGTGGGGCATGCAAGGAGGCCTGCCCGGTGGACATCGACCTGCCGCGGCTGCTCCTGCGCGTGCGCGCCGGCGGCGATAACCTACAGACCAAGAGCACACCGCCCAACGTCCCCTGGTATTTGGCGCTGGGCATAAGCCTCTTTACCTGGATTGCCACCCGCCCGGCCTGGTTTGGCCTGGCGCAGCGGATTGCCGGGTATGGCAGCCGCGTGTTGACCTGGCGGCAACCCTGGCTGCGGTTGCCTGCTATCACCGGCTGGGGCGCAAGCAAGGATTTCCCCCGCCCGGCCGCCCGCCCGTTTCACGCCCGCTGGGCGCAGCTCGCCGCCGAAACAGTCATTCACTCGGCTCGAGCAACGACTGCGGCTGGCTCCTCCACCCCACCTGCCCCTGAGCCAGGTGTTGATGGAGAAGACGGCGTTGAACGCTTCGCCAGAGAATTGGAAGCCCTGGGAGGCCAGGTTCACTTCTGTAAGGGAAGCGAGCTAGTGGCAGAGGTGTTCCACTTCGTGCAAAGCCGGCAGATCGAAGCCTTGCTTTCTTGGGAAGAGTCACGCCTGCCGCAGGAAGCGCAAGGTCTGCTCGAGGCGCTTCAGCGGGCAGGCGTGCGCATCAGCCACCAGGCCGACCCGTCCCTGCCGGCCGGGCTCACCGGGGCGTTGGCGGGCATCGCCGCCACGGGCACGCTGCTATTGCCCTCCGCTCCCGGCCAGCCGCTGAGCGCCTCCCTGCTGCCGGAAATTCACCTCGCCATTCTGGATTCGCGCACCATCCAACCCAGCCTGGAAGCAGCCCTATCCCTGCCTGAGGCGCGCCAGGCCGCCACGCTCGTCCTGGAGACGGGGCCTTCACGCACGGCGGACATCGAGATGACCCTGACAATTGGCGTTCACGGGCCACGGGAAGTACACGTCTTCTGCATCCGCAACGACTCACACAGCAATCAACACCACTGCCAGCATACATAACAACAGGCCCGCCCACTGGGTCGGATAGACGTGTTCTTTCAGTACGAAGCGAGCCAGGAGCACGGTCACCGCCGGGTACAGGGAGGCCAGCATCGTAGACACGTCCAGGCGCACCAGTTGGGTGGCCAGCATGTAGAGCACGTTGCCAGCCGCGTCCAGCACACCCGCTACCGCTGCGCTGGGGTGCACGCGTGCCATGGTCAGGGGGAGGCGTTTGACCAGCAAGGTCGTCGAGATCAACGTCAGGGAGACGCAGCGCACCACGATCACGGGGGTCATCAGCAGGCCGGGCTCCACCTGAGCAATCAGGATGAAGAACAAGCCAAATCCGATTCCGGCCGCGATTCCCAATCCCAGGGCGCGCCCCAGGTTTTCCGTACCAGTAGAGGGGGCGCGGGATACAAACCAGATGCCGGCCACCGCGATGGCGAAGCCGGCCAGTTGCAGCGCGGTCGGGCACCCTTCGGTTGCTATGCCGAAGGCTACCGGCAACACCGCGCCCACCACCCCGGAAGTCGGCGCGCTGGTGGCCATGTGGCCCGCAGCCAGCCCCCGGTAGAGCGCCGCCAGGCCGAGGATGCCAAAAAAGCCGGATAGCCCTGCCCACATGGCGCTGCGCCATCCTGGCAGCGGTTCTCGCAGGACCAGGGCGACCA
>JAQUAE010000136.1 GCA_028687395.1 Anaerolineales bacterium
TCATCGATGGCCATTTGCAGACCCTGCCGGTTCTCGATACCGACTTTGGCCGTGCCTCCTGTCAGAGGGAATAGACCGCCCAGCCGGATCGTGGTGACGGCCTGTTCCTTGGTTGCTTCCGCTACTGGTGGAGCTGTCTTCTCCGGTTGAGCGGTAGGAGTTGGCTGAGCGCAGCTAATCAGGACCAGTGACAGTGAAATAATAAGCAGTAAGTTCCAAAAGACTCTCTTCATTTTCTTCACTCCTTCTCTTACGATTGTCAGACGATGGATGGTAGGCTAATTGATTCGAGGCGTATATGGTTGGTATTGATTTGTCGAGCCTCCTCTCCACAACGAGTTCAACCTCGTTCACTGTGCAGGGTTGATTGTCTTGTTCGCCTCAAATGGCGTTTTAATAAACCTTTTCTTTATCATCTCTGTTCTGCAGTATCGCCCGTACCGTTCCGCGGATATGCTCAGCCATCAGTTGAGCGGCACGCTCACCATCCCTGGCCTGAAATGCCTCCAGCAATTGTTTATGCTGTTTGAGGGTATCCTCTGTTTGTGAAGGATTGGATAGAAATGCCCTTCGATACTGTTGCGTGGAATTCCAGAAACCGACGATGACTTTGAGCAAGGTAGGATTCCGGCAATTATGATATGCTGAAAGATGAAAACTTCTATCTAGTTCGACCCAGCGCCCCAAATCACCATGTTTTGCTGCTTGCTCCATAATTTCTACACTGTCCGCCATAGCATTTAGATCTTCATCGCTCAAATGAGGAACCGCTAGTCTCATCGCCAGGGCCTCCAGGACTTCGCGGACCTGGTAAATCTGGATAAACTCCGCCAGGTTTATCTTGGCTACGAACGCCCCTTTCCCAGGCTTTAATCGCACCAAGCCTTCCCCCTCTAATATCCGGAAAGCATCCCGAATAGGCATCCGGCTGATACCGAATCGGTTTGCAATACTGCTCTGATCGAGTTTCTGTCCAGCCTTCAGCGTGCCGTTCAGAATCTCCTGGCGAAGCCTTTTAGCAACGGCATCACATAAGGTAATGTAATCAAGAGCTACAGGAGTTTCATTTTGCTGAGCGGTGATAGGCATATCTGATGACAATGCTTCCTGTGACTGATTGTCTCTGACAACCATCGCTACACACCCATCATATTTAGGACTTACGCAGTTAGGGGGAGGTGTCAACCGCGTAACTTCTAATATTCATAGATTTTTGGATACTTAATACTGGATATTGGATACAGGAAGAGTTTAGCATTTTAAAGGGGAAAAGTCAATAGCCCCCAGCAACCACTCCGCCCGGACCGGGAGATGGTCGCTCCACACCCCAACGGCGTTATGCACTGCCATCACTATCGCCGGCGGCAGAGGGATGAAGGGGATTTCACCCAACCCCCGCACCCCATACGGCCCCACCGCATCGGGTCGTTCTATCAAGATGGTGCGGAACTCATCCGGTATGTCCACCGCGGTTGGAATCAGGTAAGTGCTCAACCGGTCAGTCAAGATATGCCCACCCCGCGTGATGAAGTTCTCGATCAATGCCCACCCCTGTGCCTGGATGGCTCCTCCCTCGATCTGCCCGACCACCTGCTGCGGGTTTACTGCCTTGCCAGGATCGTGGACAGCGATCACTCGTTTCAGTGAAGCCATCCCGGTGTCCATGTCCACTTCCACCTCCGCTGCCTGGGCCGCGTAGGATATTGTGATAGAGTTCAGGCACTCTCCGCTCACGGGGTCGGGCGGTGTGGTCGGAGGGGCATCCCAGCGAACATCCCCTACCCCTGGGCGATTCTCATTCCGCCAATCGCGCCGCGCGGCTTCAGCCGCCAATTTCACTGCATTGCCGGCGAAAAGGGTCAGTCGGGAGGCTGACGCTGGCCCTGATTCTCCGGTAACGGCAGTATCGGAGACCACCAGGCGCACTTTTTCAATGGGCAGGTCCAGTGCTTCAGCGCAGATCTGTGCCAATGCCGAATGTGCGCCCTGACCCACATCTGCTGCCGCCGTATAGAGCACTGCTTGTTCGATCTGGGTGTCGCCGTACAGTTCAACTCGTGCTTCGCTATGCTCTGGGTAGCCTAAGCCAAACCCGGAGCTTTTCATCCCGATGGCAATCCCCCAGGCGCATCGCTTGTCCGGGCTGGCTTGCGCCTTAGGTAACCGCCAGCCTCCATTATTCTTCACCGCGCCCATTTCATGCGCACATGTCTCGATTAATTCCGTTAAGCTTACCCCATCTGGTACGGGCGCTCGTGTGGCAAAAGTGCTCCCATCCCGAAAGCAGTTACGTAGACGCATGCTAATCGGGTCGATCCCTAGTGCTTCCGCCAGGTAATTAATTTGCATCTCTGCCGCGAAGGCAGCTTGCGGGAAACCGAAGCCGCGAAACGCACCTGCGGGAACGTTATTGGTATAGACCGTCTTCGCCTCCAGGCTCACCACTGGAATCTGGTACGGTCCTGTGGCGGCGAAGCGCAGGTTATCCAACACCGATCTGCTCGAAAGGCAGTATGCGCCCGAATCGGAGATGATCTCCATCTTTGCCGCGGTCAATTGCCCATCCTGGGTAGCGCCCCAGGTATGACGTAGTATGAAGGCATGCCGTTTGTGATGGCCCACGATGGACTCTTCCCGGCTCCAGGATAGCTTCACCGGTTGGCGCACCTTCCAGGCTGCCAGCGCCAGCGCTGTCTGCATCGATAGGTCTTCACGCCCGCCGAATGACCCACCGATTGCCGGGTAGATCACCCGCACCTGCTCCACCGGTAGGTCGAGCGCTTCTGCTATCTGTACCCGGTCTTCGTGGGTATCCTGCCCCGCGGTTACCAGCGTCACACGTCCCTCTTCGTCGATATACCCTAGCCCGGCTTCCGGCTCCATGAATACGTGTTCCTGCATGGGAGTATGGTATTCATGGCTCACTACCACATCGGAACGGCTTAGGGCAGCATCCACATCGCCGTTGACCATCGAATAGCCGTGCGCAATATTTCCTGGGTGGTCCTCGTGGACCAAAACGGCTCCTGGCTGCAATGCCTGTTGGGGGTCGTCTATCACCGGCAAATCCTCATATTCGATACGCACCAGGCGAGCCGCCTTCGCCGCCTGTTCCGGCGTCTCTGCAACGACCACCGCAACCTGGTCGCCCGCATGGCGCACCTTATCACCGCACAGCACGGGGCGGTCATGCACCATGATGCCGTAGCGATTGCATGGCACGTCCTGCGCCGTCAGTACCGCCTTCACCCCAGGCGACCTGAGCGCTTCGGATTTGTCGATTCCCAGCAAGCGCGCGTGTGGTCGTCCGGCAAAGACCAGCTTTAAGTGCAACATCCCCGGCATGCTGAGGTCACTAGCATAGATGGCGCGGCCGGTCACCTTGTCCTGAGCGTCGTAACGCCTCACGCTCTGGCCAACGATGTGCATCACCCCGTCTCCTCTCAGCTCACTTTCAATCCCAGCTCGTGCTGCAACTCCTGGCAGACTTGCTCATACGTCCTCTGCCATTCTGGCAGCGGGTGGATGGTCTTTAGATCATATACTTCATTGAAGGGCTTGCCTACCGGCATCTCCTTCTGGCGGGCTTCGAACTTCTGCACTAACCAGCGCACCATGCGGTCTGCCTCCTTGCGATCCAGCCGCGTCGCGGCCTGTGCCACCTCCGCCATGAAGCGCGCCTCCAGCCCTGAAACGTGCCCTGTAAAACGCCCCATCGCAGACTGCACCCCTTCCATCAGGGCAATGCCTGACGGCACCGAGGCAATGGTCAGTGCTGCAGTTTCGTACAGGATTTCCCGCGTACCTGGCCCGCCCACAGGTCTCACGAACGATGAGACCAGTACGTTGGTGTTTCGGCTCAGCCCCTGGAATGCCACAGCCTGGGCGGTGATCATATCGGGATACGTGTCGCAGCTCAAGTGCGCGTGGCTGGGTCCCGGATTATCGGTCACCCCACCATAGCAGGCTTTCATCAACACCATCCCCGCCACAGTGGCGATCGCCAGCCCCGCGCCACTGCCAATGTATCCCCCGTAAATCGGATTATAGAAGTTATGTGCAAACGTGCGCGTATGTGCATAATGGACCGACTTGATCAGCTCTGCATAAGAGGTCTTCAATTCGCTAACAAATGAAGCGTGATGCCAATCCGTTGGGCGGAAGCCGCCGTAGGTTGTGGTCGCCAGCTCGCCAATTGCCGAGGGGGAATCTTCGGCGCATCCGATGGGCATCCCCGGCCGCCCTGCCAGTTCCACCACCTTGAAGGACATCTCCATCTCTTGCCAGCAACCGATGGCTTCCCAAGGCGAATTGGCGCGGATCGGTCGCCCGCGGGTGGTTACCAGCGAGGCGTTGTCGATGAAATCTAGGCTGCGCTCCTGGGCGTAGCTCAACATCAGCGGGATGAACAGTTCTTCCGGCACCTGTGTGCCGTATGCTCCTCCAACCGTGGCCACGCGCGTGAGGTCGTCGGGGCGGCGGCGGGCAATAACCACCTGATCGTCACCGCTCCCAATGACTACCCTGGCTGGGCAGGATGCCAGTAACTGGTCCAGTTCCTCCCGAGACCAGATCATGCGCCGGCGTGTATCCAGGCAGAATAGTCCGCAGCGAGTGGCCAGCTCCATGCCCGCTTCGAAGGCGCGGTCCGCCAGGGCGTCGTTTGCTGGAACGCAGCCGCAATTCTTTTCCCAACGGACATCGTACTTTTCGGCCAGCTCACTAATCGTACGGTAAATATAAACCTGGTCCCACTCCCTCTCTTCCAGCACAGGGCCATTTTCAGCACGGTCGAGCACCGACAGCAGGTAATCGTAATCCAGGAAAGCATCTCGAAACATAAACAACCTCTATGTTGATTATTCTCTTTCGTAAGGTTTTCCAAGCCAGGCGGGTGCCAGCGATCGCGCTCGGCTGGCAGCCAGCGCCAGGATAGCAAATACGTAAGGCAGAGCCAGCAGAATCTGGTACGGCACCTGGATACCCACTCCTTGCAGTTGAAGCTGCACCGCATCCAAGAAGGAAAAGATTAGCGTAGCAATCACGATCCGCCAGGGCAGCCAATTGCCGGCAATCACGATCACCAGCGCCAGCCAACCGCGCCCGGCGGTGATATCCGGCAAGAAGCGCGAGCTGGAACCCACAGTCAGGAAAGACCCAGCCAGCCCAGCCATCACGCCGCCAAAGACCACCGAAAAGAGTTGCAACTGGCTGACGCTCAAACCTTTCATATCCACTGCCCGCGGGTTCTCACCCACGCTGCGGATGCGCAAACCGTATTTTGTCTTGTACAGAAAGTAATACACCATCGGCGCAATGGCAAAGGCGATATAGGTAATAATCTTGTGCGAAAAGAAAATCTCCCCCACGTAGGGCAGGTCAGAAAGCAACCGAATGTTGACTGTCTCCAGGGTCTTGATAGTAGGCAGGTCTGCATTCGCCTCCCGAAAAGCCTCGAAAACAACCTTATACCAAAAATAAGTCGCCCCAGAAGAAAACAGGTTCAACGATAGGCCGGTCACCGTCTGGTCCACCTTCAAAACAACTGACATGAACACCATCAACAGCGCCATTAATCCGCCAGCCAGCATTGCGCCCAGAATGCCCAGCGTCACCGAGTCGGTCTTGTATGTCACCAGAAAGCCGATCCAGGCCCCCATCAGCATCGTGCCTTCCACACCCAGGTTGAGAATCCCAGAACGCTCTGTTACCAGCTCACCCAATGCGGCCAGCAGCAGCGGTGTGGAGATGCGAATGGTTGCAGCCAGTATGTTGATGATGATGGCGGCTGGAATTGCGCTATTCAGCATGGCTTCACCCTCACAAGCCGGTAGCGGGCGATCACCTGAGCTGTCAGCAAGA
>JAQUAE010000137.1 GCA_028687395.1 Anaerolineales bacterium
GACCATCCACCAGTGCCGGCGGGTCAACGGCTTCGGCGGAATTCTCCCACCAGGCAGCCAGCAGGTCGCGCACCACCTCCAGGTGCGCCCCCCACTCGTCTTGAGGCAGGCTGGCGGCGTGCGTCGCCAGCACGTCCGCCAGCGAGAGCAGGCACACCTCCACGCCGCTCTCGCCACAGTCGCGGAAGAAACGATAGATCGCCTTGCGTGAAGGTCTCTCGCCCGCCTGGCGCAGCAGAAGTGGGCGCATATGGTGACGCACTATGCGTTGCACGCGCTCGACTTCCGGATTGCTCAGGCGTAGCTGCCGGGCTCGCTCAGCCGCAATCTTTTCCCCCTCCCCCTCATGCCCAATGAAACGTATGCGCCCTCCGGGTTCGCGGCTGGCGGTCGTGGCTTTGCCGACATCGTGCATGAGCGCCGCCAGGAAGAGCAGTTGGCGTAGGGAGCGTTCGTCGCTCAAGGCGCGCCCCAGGTATTCGCCGAGCACTTCGCGGTAGCGACCGAGGCGCAGGGAAAGCAGGCCCAAGGCCAGGTTACTCACCGATCCCTCCTCGAAGCGCGGCGAGAGCGCAGACAGCACCAGTTCAATCTTGCGCACCACGTCCAGGGTGTGCGTGAAGGCGTCGACGCGGTGCGGCTCAGACTGGGCCACATTTTTGAGCTGCGCCAGCTCGGGGAACACTATTGCTAAACCGCCCAGCATGTCCAGGGCATACAGGACAGTGGCGGGTTGCGGCCCGCCGAGGATGCGGAAGAGCTCGTCGCGCAACCGCTCTGCCGATACGCCCCCCAGCGCAGGCGCGGCCTGGCGCATCCAGCGGCGTGTTTCGGGTTCTACGTGCAGGGCGTAGGCTGCCGCCAGGCGCACGCCGCGCATCACGCGTACAGGGTCCTCAGCCAGGCTGCCCGGCGAGCAAGCGCGCAGAGTCTTGGAGATCAAGTCGGCCGCTCCGCCCAGCAGGTCGAGCAGCGCCAGGGGCTGAGAGAGCTCCACTGCCATAGCGTCGACGGTGAAATCGCGCCCGCGCAGGTCGGCCTCCAGGTCGGCGCCGCGCAGCGCGGCGAAGTCGAGCAGGAGACGCTTGCCGTGTGGGTCGGTGAGGATCACCCGCCCGGCCTGGCGCTCCTCGTCCAGAGGGAAATAAGCTCCACTGAGGGCTACAGCCACCCTGCGCGCCGCCCGCAAGGCGCCAGCCGGGAGGATAAAATCCAGGTCGTGGGTCTCGCGCCCGAGGAGGGCATCGCGCACTGCCCCACCGACCAGGTAAACGGGTTGGTCTGTGGGCAGCGCCGAACGCACACGCTCGACGATTTCGGGAAATACCAGGGGCGATTGGGTGGGCACGTAAGATATTGCCGGCTTTTCTTTGAAATTCGCCGCCCGCGCGGCGGATAAGGCCTGCTGCGGAGTGCCTCCCTGCCCCACCAGGCGGTCCCCCACGCGAGCAATCCAGCGCCCGGCGTAGGCTTCGGGCGGTTCCTCGCCAGCCTGCCTGGCCATCCTTGCTATCCAGGCGGTTGGTAGCGCTGGGGCGCCACAGTGCCGATGAAGGGCAGATTGCGGTAGTATTCGTCCATATCCAGACCGTAACCGAAGACGAATTTATCGGGGATGACGAAGCCGCAGTAATGGATGGGCACGTCGATTTCCCTACGCCCGGCTTTGTCCAGCAAGGCGCAGACGCGCAGGCTGCGCGGCCGGCGGGTCTCCAGAAATTCCAGCACAGAAGCGATGGTGTAGCCGCTGTCGACGATGTCCTCGACCAGGAGGACATCGCGATCGATGATGGAGGTCTGCAGGTCAAGGGTAATGCGCACGTGCCCGGTGGACTGCCGCGCCCCGGCCCCATAGGAGGAGACAGCCATGAAATCCACGGTGAGCGGCACCGTGATGCACCGCATCAGGTCAGCCAGGAAAAGCATCCCGCCGCGCAGGATGCAAATCAGGTGGATGTCCTTCCCACGGTACTCTTGGCTGATCTGCTCGCCCAACTCGGCGATGCGGCGTTGCAAGGTTTGCTCGTCGATCAACACCTCTTCCAAGAACTCGTGATAATCCTGCATGCTCAACCTCTCGGCACTTCGTGATGCTGGCGGCAGCGCGCTTCGTAAAGCTCTGCCGCGCCGACGATCACCACCGGGTCGTCGTAGCGAGCGGGGTGACCGTTGACCAAGCGCTGGGTGCGCGTGGCCGGCTCGCCGCACACCATGCAAATCGCCTGGAGCTTATCCACCTTCTCCGCCAGGGCCATCAGCACCGGCATCGGTCCGAAGGGCTCGCCGCGAAAATTGGTATCCAGCCCGGCGATGATGACGCGAACGCCGTCGTCGGCCAGGGACTGGGCGACTGAGACAAGCCCTTCGTCGAAGAATTGGGCTTCGTCGACAGCAATGACGGTCACGCCTTTCTCCCGCTTCTCCAGTATCTCGGCCGCGGACTGGATGGGAATGGCAGCGAATTCCGTCCCGGCGTGCGAAGTGACTTTCTCGGTCGAATAGCGAAAATCAACGGCGGGTTTGAACACCTGCACCTTCTGGCGAGCGATGGCGGCGCGGCGCAAGCGGCGAATCAGCTCGTCCGTTTTCCCACAGAACATCGAGCCTGTGATGATCTCGAGCGAACCGGTGTGATGTTTCATGGCTCTCCTAGTCGGTTGAGAAATTTGCCCCTCGGCGTGCCTCAAACCCGGATTCTATCATACCCCATCGCGACCAGCGCTGAGCGAGCCAAGTGCGCCTTTGGGTTGCGGGGGTATAATCGCCTCCTGGGAGCGATCGAGACAAGGGTTTCGAGCGAGGCAGAGCGTGCGAGCAACTTTTCCAGTCGCGGTACACATTTTTTTGATGCGAGAGGAGCAAGTACTGCTCCTACGCCGCTATCACACCGGCTACGAGGACGGCAAGTACAGCGTGGTGGCCGGACACCTGGAGGCGGGCGAAACAGTCACCCAGGCCGCGCAGCGCGAAGCCCTGGAGGAAGTGGGCATTCACATCCAGCCCCGCGACCTGCGCGTGGTGGGGGTGATGCAGCGCAAATCCAACGACGAGAGGGTGGACTTCTTCTTCGAATGCCGCCAGTGGCAGGGTGAGCTCAGCAACCGCGAGCCGGGCAAGTGCGACCAACTGGCCTGGTTTTCGCCTGGCGCGCTGCCCGAAAATGCAATCCCTTACGTGCGCCGCGCCATCGAGAACTACCGGCGCGGCGTCTTCTTCGAGGAATACGGCTGGGGGATGGCGGGCGCTACCGCAAAACCCACGCTCTATCACCGCATGCGCGGCCTAAACCGGAGGCTGGCGGCAAATTACGCCCGCCGCGCCGGGATGCGGGGCTTCGTGCTCTTGCTCACCACTACCGGGCGCAAGACCGGAACGCCGCGCACCACCCCGCTGCAATACGACGAGATGGATGGAGTCCTTTATGTGGCTTCCGCCCGTGGGCCGCGGGCCGATTGGTACCGCAACCTGCAGGCGGAGCCGCGGGTGCAGGTGCAGGTCGGAGAGCGGCGCTTCGCTGCCCTGGCCGAACCGATCAACGACCTGGCGCGTGTGGCGGGTTTCCTGGAGCAGCGCCGCCGCAACTCAGCACTGATCCGCCTGGTTATGTGGTTCGAAGGCTTGCCGCCCTGGGCGTCGCGCCCCAGGCTGGAGGCGTTTGCACGCTCGAAAACCATCGTCGCCCTGCACCCCACCAGCGACTGAGGGGGACCTATGGTTGGGAACCGGCCTGTCAAACGGGCAGGTGGCACGAGATAAAAAGAGCTGCCTCCACGCTGGAGACAGCTCGCTTGTTTTTCAGTATCGTCCCGAGCTAGACCTGGATCTCGGCTGCAGCTTCAGGCAACTCGTAGCCCAGGGTGCGCAGGCGCTTCTTCAAGTCCGCCAGCGACTTGCGCCCAAAGCCATCGACGGCCAGCAATGCGCCCTCGCCGCCCTCGGCGAGCTTGTCCAGCGCCTGGCCGACGGTGGTGATCCCAGCCTTCGCCAGGGCTTCTACAGCCCGGGTGCCGATCTCGATTTCAGCGATGGGTCGTTCCGGGGACACTCGCGCCGACGCCCGCTGCTCGGCCTCACGCAGGAAGTCTTCGCGCGCTTCCAGCTTGCGGTAGAAGCGGTCTACCTGACCTTCCGTGTCGACGATGCGCTGTTCACCGGTATAGAAGGGGTGGCACTTCGAACACAGGTCGGTGTGGATCACTTCTTTGGTAGAACCCGTCGTCCAGGTGTTGCCACAGGCGCAGATGACCTTAGCGTTGACGTAGTATTTAGGATGGATATCAGCTTTCATTGACAGGTAATCCTTAACGGGTCCTTCGACCCACCTCATGCTTCGTTTTCAGCAGGGATGACGCTCACCCGCTTGCGATTGTCCCGCACGGTCTCGTAAACCACGACGCCATTCGCTGTGGCGAACAGAGTATCATCCTTGCCCACCCCAACATTTCGGCCGGGTTTGATGCGCGTGCCGCGCTGCCGCACCAGGATGTTGCCGGAGAGCACGAACTGACCGCCGAAAACCTTTACACCCAGGCGTTGCGCCTGGCTATCGCGACCGTTGCGGCTGGAGCCGCCGCCTTTTTTGTGTGCCATGCTTCCCTTCCTATTTCATCACGATCGAATCGATCTTCAAGCGGGTGTACTGCTGGCGATGCCCGCTTCTGCGGCGATAGTTTATCTTGGGCTTATATTTGAAGACCTTGACCTTGGGTCCCTTCACCTGGGAGACCACCGTCGCCAGCACCTTGGCGCCGTCGATCAACGGCGTCCCGATGGACACTTTCTTGCCATCGGCGACCAGGAGCACCCGTTCCAGGTCGACCTGTTCGCCCACTTCCGATGAGAAGTGGTCCACCTCAATCAACCCGCCTTCGACGGCTTTGTACTGCTTTCCGCCGTCTTCGATGATTGCGTACTTCATTTCAATTCCTCCAAGCTTCGCTTCTCCGTAGCCTCCGCGCGTTAGAGGTCACGTCGACCTGCGTGCGCCGAGCTGCGGGGAAGATGGGGATACAATAGCCCACCCCAGCAGTGTCTGCCGGGGCAGTGCAGCGGGTTATTATACCGAACTCCAAACAAAAGTGTCAAGCTTTTCGAGGAACAAACATAGTAAGATGAATCCGATGTGCTCGCCCTGTTCACATTGCAGTCATCTGAATGTGCCCGGCGCCTCGCACTGTATAGCGTGCGGTGCTCGCCTGCAGGCGGGTGGAAACGCCCACCCGGTCGCCGCGGCGATCGTCGACCCCTCCGCTAACGGCTTGGTTTTCCCATCCATCGCAAACCCGGCGCAGCCCAACCCCGACTCGGACCCGGCGCCCAATAGCCAGCGGCGGCGCATCACCGTGCTCTTTACCGACCTCTCCGGCTACAGCGAAGCTTCCAGCCAGCTCGAGGACGAAGACGTCTACGAGCTGATCCAGCAGTACGTGCGCCTGCTGGTGAAGGAGGTGCACAAGTATGAGGGTACGGTCAGCAAGCTGACCGGCGATGGGCTGATGGCCCTCTTTGGCGCGCCGGTCGCCCACGAGAACGACGCCGAACGCGCCCTACGCGCCGCTCTGGACATGCAGAAGAACATCTATCAGTGGAGCAAGCAGGTCAAGGACCACCTGGGCGTGCTGCTCAACATGCGCATCGGGGTACATACCGGTCTGGTCATCGTCGGCGAGATCGGCTCGCAAGTCCCGATGGATTACACCGCCATCGGTGATACGGTCAACCTGGCTCACCGCCTGGAGGAAGCCGCGCCGCCCGGGGCAATCCTGACCAGCGCAGAGGTGTTCCAGGAGACCAGGGGGGTGTTCGATTTCGAAGCCATGCCCGACATTCGCTTGAGGGGCTCGC
>JAQUAE010000138.1 GCA_028687395.1 Anaerolineales bacterium
ACCAAAAAGTCGGACGTCTCCAGGCGGATGAAGTGCGTCGGGTAATCCGCCACCACCGCTGCAATCCCGGCGATCAATCCCAGGTACCAGCCGCTCTTCTTCCCCGCCGCAACCAGGTACAGGGCCAGGGCGCAAAGCACCATTACGAAGAAGTTGATCGGCCCCTCGAAACCGAAAATGGCAATCTTGGGATCCGGGTACAGCGGCTTATCCGGGTTGGTCAGCAACGCCTTCAGGCCGTGCACCACCAGGATGCTGGCGTGCCCGGGGAGCATCCCCAGCAGCGATAGCGTGACGAACCGCGCCAGCTTCTCCAGCGGGGTGCCCGGCTTGAGCAGGACGAACGTCCAGAACGTGGCTAACCCAATGAAAAGCAGCGCCACCGTGATCGGCGGCCGACCGAGCTCGGCCAGGTAAGGCAGCACGAAGAGCACCGAGGTGATCGTCGGCAGCCCGCTGAACGTCAGCGCCACTGGCCAGGCCCAGGTCTCCCCCCGCCACATCGCCGGCGAAAAAACGATCAGCCCAATCCCGGAGATCACCACGATGGCCCGAAAGATGAACATGAAAATAGGCAGCAGGATGACTGCTATCTTGAAGCCCGGCTCCTCCCCCGCATGCGAGCTGACGAATGCCAGCGTCTCGTTGAGCATCCGCTGGATCATCAGCGGAGCCGCGATCACCAGGAAAAGGCCCACCACGATTGCCAGGATCCCCATCGCTTTGCGCCCCCCCACGGAAAACTGTGTCTCTGCCATGACTAGCCTCCTTAGAATGATTCTGGGTTGGATTTTCTTCATTCTAGCCAAGGCCAGCCCGGCTGTAATTTCCCAAAGGTAAGTGTATAATCTTTACGGATGCGCACATGCGGGATCTAACGGAGTTAATCGACCGTAACCCCGTCTTTTCCCACCTCGGGGAGAGAGAACAAGCCGCCCTCCTTCGCTCCGCAACCTCCAGGAGCTACCGGCGGGGTGAATTTATTGCTCATTACGGGGAAATATGGCCCTATCTCTTCCTCGTCGCCCGCGGTGCCATCTCAGCCGTGAAACTCTCCCTCGATGGCCGCACCCTCGGCGCCCTCAAACTGGTAGACGGCGACCTGTACCTGGGTCCCTGGATCTTCGACGATGGCCCCCTCCCCGCCTCCTTCGAAGCTAAAACGGCGTGTACCATCTACCTCTGGCCTCGCCAGGACGTGGTGAGCGTCCTGCGTAAAAACCCGGAGGCGTTATGGCAGGCCTGCTTGCTGCTATCCCAGCGCATCCGCCAGGCCAGCGGTTTCGTCGAGGAACTGGCTTTCCAGCCCGTCGCCGCCCGCGTAGCTCACCTGCTCCTCGACCAGTTCAAAGGCGGCGTCAATCTGCACGTGCCTCGCGAGCTGACCCTGGACGAGATGGGCCAGCGCACCGGCACCACACCGGTCATGGTCTGCAAGGTGCTCTCCAGGTTTGCCCAGGAGGGCTTGATCACGGTCGGGCGCACCCAATTCTCGCTCCTGGACGCCACTCGCCTCGAGAAAATCAGCCGCTCCAGGTAGCCACCCGGAGTGCGGTAGCCACCTGAGTGCGGTAGCCATGCTACCGCAACAAGCCATGCTGCCGCAAATGGCCATGCTTCAGCACGAACCATGCTTCAGCTCGAACCACGCTTTCTCCTCCCCCTCGCACAACCGTTTGAGCTCGTTGGTTTCTTCCGCCAGTTGCGCCAGGATGCCCCTCCGCATTTGCCCGCCAAAGGCGATGCTCATCAGGTTGATGGGGAATTTCCAGCGCACATCCGAGGTTATCTCCAGCCGCGTCTTCTCCCCACACGCCTCCACCTGGTAAGCCACCTCCACCTGGTTGACCCGGCTCTCCAGCCTGAACGCGATCGCCCTTGGCGGTTCGTAACGGGTGATCACGCCGCTCATCTCCACCCCCTTGCCGCCCTCCTCCACATACTCCTTGAATGTCGTGCCCACCACCTCCGGCGTCGCCTGGATGATTTCGCCCCGCGTCACGCTCTTCATCCAGGCCATCGCCTTTTCACCGTTGCCGATCCAGGCAAAAACCGTCTCTACTGGACTTTCTATCTCTATCGCGTAGGTGATGTGCATGCTCTTCCTCCAAGCGGTCGATAATACAGCCACCGGATGAGGGTGCGGTAACTGAATATGATAGGGCGGCCCGGCTCTTTTTGGTCAACCCCCGCATGAATGCTCACATTTGCCCCCGGCGTTTTGAATGCCGGGGCGACAGCCTCCCTCCTCCCAAATTCGAAATTCAAATTTGTAAGTTCCAAGCCCCTCTCACATTGCCAGCGGAAAAGTGACATGAAATTTGCTCCCCAGGTTCGGTTGGCTTTCCAACCAGATCTTGCCCCCATGCAGCTCCACCAATGCGCGCGTGATGTACAACCCCAGCCCCGAACCCATGCTGTTCAACGCCGCGGCTTCCTTGGTCCGGAACCAGCGGGAGAACAACTTGGCCTGGTCGTCCTCCTGGATGCCCACGCCGGTGTCCGCCACCGTGAGCTGGATGTAGCCCGCCTCCTTAGCCGGCTTCACCTCGACTGACAGGTGCCCGCCGGCGGGTGTGTATTTGCTTGCATTGCTCATCAGGTTGGTCACAATCTGGATCACCCGGGCTTTATCGCATAGCACCAGCGCCAACCCTGGAGAATACGCCTCGAAGAGGCTTTGTTGTCGCTTGGAGAGCTCGGATTGAAACTGAGAGACAACCGTCTTGACCAAAGCGACCAGGTCTTCGGGCTTCAACACCAGCTCCGTTCGCCCCGCCTCCAACCGGGTGGCCTCCAACAAACCATTGGTCAGATCAAGTAGTCGTAGCCCGTTCTGTTGCACGATCTCCAGATATTCCCTCTGCTTCTCCGTTAATGTGCCGACTTGCTTATCCAACAGCATCTCGACGAAACCCATGATCGAGGTCAGGGGCGTTCGCAATTCATGCGCTGCCACGGATATGAATTGGGATTTCAACTCGTCCAGCCGTCGCAATTCCGTGTTGGCGGCCGTCAATTCCAGATTCTGGCGCTCGATCTGTTCTTGCAACAGCATCAATTGGTTGCGACTCTGGGTGATCTGCTGCTGCAGCTCCCCCCTCACGGTGATGTCTTGCACCAGGTGAACGATTCCCGTTATCCTGCCGGAACTGTCTCGGCGAGGCACCTCCTCCATTGCCAGGTATCGCGTCTCCCCCGCAGCGCCTTCGCGGTTGACGAAGTCCAGTTTTATGCTGTCTTGTTTCCCCTTGAGGACCCCCTCGAGGATCTCTTCGAAACCCACCAGTTCAGGGCAAATTTCATACAGCGACCTTCCCACGCATTTTGATTCTTCTCCACAAATCAGCCCTTGGGGACCATTCACCTCCTTGACAATGAGTTCCAGGTCGGTCACAGCATAGGCGATATCGCGCCTCTGCCAAATCATTTGGATGACCGAATCGTCCATGCTCACGTCGCAAGGTCACCAGCTAACAATAAGCGCCCCAGTTGGCGGAAGAGTTGCTCCACCATATCACCGGTTTTCGCGCTGGTTAGAAAGTAAGGGATGCTCAGGCTTCCCGCGTAGCTCTCAATCTGGTTGGGCGCCAGGCGTAGCGCTTCGGTCAAGTCAGATTTGTTGGCGGCCAGGATGATCTGGGATTGGGGATTGACCACAAGGAACTCGTCCACGTACACCGGCAAGTGGTCGAATGTTTCAGGTCGGGATAGATCGCACACCAGCACCGCTCCGGCCGCCCCGCGCATGTAACTCTCCCGGTATTTGTCGACCTCCTCGCTCCCCGCCAAATCCCACAGGATCATTGCCAGGTCGATCACCCGGCCTGCCGCCGGCGCCACGACCGTTTTCCGGCTGACTTTGACGCCGATGGTGCTCAAATACTTATCTTCGAAGCGGTCATAGACGAAACGGCGCACCAGGCTGGTCTTGCCGACGGCAAAATCACCTAACAGGCACACTTTTTTGTTCACGGTGATAGCGCTCATCTGCCTGTCCTACGGTTGCGCGCCTGGGGTAGTTAGCAGGGTTGGCGCCACGATCCACCTGGCGGGCAACCAGCCGGTAACCTCGATTTGCCCTGCGGAGATGCGCCGCACGTAGATCCATTCCCCGCTGCGCGATAGGATCTCGACCTGGTCCCCCGTGTTTAGAATCACGCCGACGCGGGCCGCGTCGTAGGATGGCGCGCTGCGCAGCCATACGTTTCCGATCATCACCCCCACGACCGGCGCAGGTCTGGCGGTCACTGTCGCCGATGGTATCGCTGTGGGGGTATACGTGACTGTCGCCTTGGGCGATGGCGTCGGGCTCGGGAGGGGGGTGCGCGTTTCGGTCGGGACGGACGTCATCGTCGCGCTCGGAGGTATGGCCGCTGCCCGCCGCTCCGCTGACGCCGCTCCCAGGCGCCAGACCCAACTGATTGCCAGGCACGATACGACCAGGACGACCAGTAAAGCCCCCGCGGCGCCCGCCAGCACCCGCTTCTGCCCCTCGCTCAATTTCTGCCCTGCGGAGGCGCTCATCAACGTTCGCAAGGGCTCCTCCACCCCAGTCAGGGTTTGGGAATCACCTTGATAACCCCTGATCTCATCCGCATAATTATGCTCGATCTCCATCAACCGCTCACGCATCTCAGCCCGAAAACCGGCGGGTTCGATGCCATCCACGATCACTGCCAGGTAAGTGTAGAGGGCAGTCTCCATCAGGATGCGCTGGTTTCCATGCATGATTTCCCCCACGCCTTCCTGGTCAACGCTGCCAAGGGTGTCCTGCGAGAAATCGCGAATCGCCGTCAGCATCCCGCTGATCAGATCCGTATCCGTGGCAACGCTCTGATCGCTGCGCAGGTGACACAACAACAGCCCAGTCTCTCGATGAATCAGGAGGATATCCGTGATCGTGAAGGGCAGCATCTCGCGCAAGCGGATTTGCGCCTCGCTGGCTCCGCTGATCCTGGCTCGCAGCCGCCACCACGCCAGGCGGAAATCGAAGGACCGCTTCACCTGCGTGTCCAGTGTGCGCGCCAAATCGCGCACAGCTTCCGTGACTGCCCGCTGCACCACCTGCCCGATGATGGGATACAGGGCTTCAATTAATTCGTCTCGCGCTTCACGTATCTTCAGGCGTATCGCCTCCCCCAAGACCGGCGCAATCATCTTTACCAGGGCGCGCTCGTCGTTGATCCGCCGTTCTAATTCCTCCAGGCCAGCTTCCACATCCTCGATCTTCTCTATCTGCTCGTGGAATAATATCTGGCGCAGGTTATCCAGCGAAGAAGCGGAGCCCGAAATCTGGTCGCCGATGACCTGATCCTGATGCGAGCCTGCGTGTCCGTGGTTTGGCAAGGGTTTAATCTTCCTTGGAGGCGAGCAAATCCTTGAAGGCGTTCACCAGCGAGCCGCCAGCTTTTAAATGATTGCCCAATTCGATGAGTAGATCGCCCAGCACTTCCTTGTCCACTTTCTCATCGCCCAACTTCTGCGCAGTCTCGTGCAGCTCATCGCGCAAGTGCTCTGTGGCGTTGCGCATCTCGCGTTGCAGGGCCTGCATCTTCTTGTTGTGGAACTCCTCCTGCTCAGTCAGCTTCTCGTTCAGGTGATCAATCTCCCCCTGGAGTCGTTCCACATCGCGCCGGAAGACCTGGAATTGTTCCTCGTAAGTGCGCATCTGCGAGCCAAAGATGATGTCCCGGATGCGCTCTACCTCCTGCGGCTGTTCCCCGAGTTGTGGAGATTTCTTTGCAGTAGCCATACCGGCCCTCCTGGATT